>PHCM01000238.1 GCA_002842255.1 Betaproteobacteria bacterium HGW-Betaproteobacteria-2
CCGGGTCTGGGCAAGACGACGCTGGCCCATATCATCGCCCGGGAGATGGGGGTCAACTTGCGGCAGACCTCCGGGCCGGTGCTGGAACGCGCCGGCGACCTCGCGGCGCTGTTGACCAATCTCGAACCCAACGACGTGCTCTTCATCGACGAGATTCATCGCCTGTCGCCGGTGGTGGAGGAAATCCTCTATCCGGCGATGGAGGATTACCGGCTCGATATCATGATCGGCGAGGGCCCGGCGGCACGCTCAGTGCGGCTGGATCTGCCGCCATTCACGCTGGTCGGCGCGACCACGCGTGCCGGCATGCTGACCAATCCCCTGCGCGACCGTTTTGGAATTGTCTCTCGCCTGGAGTTCTATACGGCTGCCGAACTGGCGAAGATCGTGCATCGTTCCGCAGATCTGCTGGAGGTCGCCATGCAGGAAGCGGGTGCGCTGGAGATCGCCAAACGTTCACGCGGTACCCCGCGTATCGCCAACCGTCTGCTGCGTCGAGTACGCGATTATGCACAGGTTAAAGGTGACGGTACGGTCAATTCCGATATCGCTGATGCAGCACTGAAGATGCTGGATGTCGACAAGCTCGGTTTTGATGTCATGGACAGAAAGCTGCTACAAGCCGTGCTGGAAAAATTCGGCGGCGGTCCGGTCGGTCTGGATAATCTGGCCGCTGCTATCGGTGAAGAACGCGACACCATTGAAGATGTGCTGGAGCCTTACCTGATTCAGCAGGGCTATCTGATGCGTACGCCGCGCGGCCGGGTCGCTACGCAGTTGGCCTATCAGCATTTCGGCCTGGCAGTGCCAAGCAGTCTGGCGAATGGAACGCTCTGGCAGGAATGAATAAGTTCGACTGGCCGGTTCGCGTTTATTACGAAGATACCGATGGCGGTGGCGTGGTCTATCACGCCAATTATCTCAAGTTCATGGAGCGTGCTCGCACGGAGTGGTTGCGCAGTTTGGGCTTCGACCAGAGTGAACTTCGAAATGAAATGGGCGTCATCTTCGTAGTGCGCAATATTGCGCTACAATACAAGCGCTCCGCGTATTTCGACGACGGGCTTACCGTGACAACAAGTCTTTCTAAAACTGGACGCAGTTTGCTCGTGTTTGAACAAACCATATACCGCAATCACGCCGTGCTGACCCAGGCGACTGTAGAAGTCGTTTGCGTCAACGCCGCCGAATTCAAACCTGTCAGTATTCCCCATACCATCCGCCATGCCATGCATGCGCTTACTTCAAATTAATGGAGTCTGAATGAACCCGACTGATTTACATGCCACCACCGATATGTCCCTGATCGCGCTGGTATCCGGTGCCAGTGTGCCAGTGCAACTGGTGATGTTGCTGCTGGTGCTGGTCTCCCTTGCGTCCTGGTGGTACATCTTCATCAAGGTCTATACGCTGAAACGTGCAGAAGCAGAAGCCGAGGATTTCGAGGATCGGTTCTGGGCAGGTGGCGACCTCAACAAGCTCTACGAAGGTGTCACGTCCAGCCGCCATAAGCCGCAGGGCATGGCCAGTCTGTTCGAGGCCGGTTTCAAGGAATATGCGCGGCTCAGGCGCCAGGGCGGCATGGAGATCAGCGATACCATGGAAGGCGCAAGACGCGCGATGCGTGCCACCTATAACCGGGAAATGGATGAACTGGATGCGCATTTGCCCTTTCTCGCATCGGTCGGTTCCGTCAGTCCTTATATCGGACTGCTGGGCACGGTCTGGGGCATCATGAATGCTTTTCTCGGCTTGGCCAACACTGCCCAAGCGACATTGGCGCAGGTGGCGCCCGGGATTGCCGAGGCACTGATTGCTACGGCGATGGGTCTGTTCGCTGCGATTCCTGCGGTGATTGCCTACAACCGTTTTGCTTCCTCTGTCGATCGGCTTTCCGTGCGTTACGAAAGCTTTATCGAAGAGTTCACCAACATTCTGCAGCGCAAGGCTTAAGCCATGATACGCCGCAAATCCCGCCGCATGATGAACCAGATCAATGTCGTGCCCTATATCGATGTCATGCTGGTGCTGCTGGTGATTTTCATGGTGACTGCGCCGATGACCAATCCGGGCGTGGTCGAATTGCCTAGTGTCGGTCAGGCCCTGAAACAGCCGAGTGCGCCGCTGGTCTTGAGCGTCAAGGCAGACAAGCGCATAGAGCTCGATGGCAAGCTGATGCAGCGTGATGAGTTGCTGTTCGCTGTGCGTACTCAGTTGGAAAGCGATCCTCAGCGTTCGGTCGTTATTGCGGCGGACAAGAACGTCAATTATGGTGAAGTGATTGACGTGATGGATCTGATGAAGCAGGGGAATGTGGAAAAAGTCGGCTTGCTGTTGAGTCCGGTAACGAATTGATTTTGCATGTTACGTACCCATGAGAATCCGGTAGCGCTAAAGGCGGGTGCATTTTCCCTGCTGGTGCATGTGCTGTTGCTCGGCCTGCTGCTGATCTCCTTTAACTGGAAAGTCGTGCAGCCTGCCAGCATCGCAACCGTGGAGTTATGGTCCGAATTGCCGAGCAAACCCGTAGTTGCGCAGCCGATACCGGAACCACC
>PHCM01000239.1 GCA_002842255.1 Betaproteobacteria bacterium HGW-Betaproteobacteria-2
AGCGGCTGAATTCATCGCAGAGGCAACAGAGCAACAACTTACGGGGGTAATAAAAGATTATGGTGAAGAACGGTTTGCTAAGCAGATTGCAAGGGCGATTGTTGCAGCACGCAATGGGGGGGGCGCCATCGCCACTACCGGACAACTTGCCAAGATCGTGGCAGGGGCGGTCCCAAAAATCGAACCTGGCCAAGACCCGGCGACGCGCACATTTCAAGCTTTACGGATTTTCGTCAATCAGGAGCTTGAGGAGTTGTCGCTAGCCCTGCCGCAATGCAGGGATTTGCTGAAGGCTGGCGGACGGCTTGCCGTCATCAGTTTTCATTCGCTGGAAGACCGCATCGTCAAGCGTTTCATCCGTGGCGAGCAGGATCGTGACGACCTGCCGGCCAATTTCCCGGTGCGTGCGAAGGACCTGCCGCAACCGAGGATGAAGGCGGTGGGCAAGGCGATCAAGCCGAGCGTCGCGGAAGTGAAGCGCAATCCTCGTTCACGCAGCGCGGTGCTGCGCGTGGCGGAAAGAACGGCAGTGCAATGACCAGGCTCAATCTCATCCTGTTTGGGGTTCTGATGATGACGGCATTGGGCGTGGTCAGTGCGCAGCATCAGGCGCGCAAGCAGTATTTTGAATTGCAGCAGGCGCAGGACGCGGCCAAGCAGTATGAGATCGAGTGGGGCCAGTTGCAACTGGAACAGAGCACCTGGGCCATGCATTCGAGAATAGAAAGTATCGCAAGCAAGCATCTGAATATGGAAGTACCGGACAGTAAGAGAATCCAGGTGGTGCCGCTGCAGCGTCAGGTGAATGTGTTGCCGGCTGAGGAGCGCGCGCAGTGATCAATGCCATCACTGTGAATCGTCCGCCCATGGGCCGGCAGCAGGCAATCCAGCTGCCGGTCTGGCGTCGCCGCCTGTTGCTGGCGCTGGTGTTGGCCGGATTCACTGTGCTGATCGGTCGCAGTGTTTATCTGCAGAGCACGCACAAGCAGTTTCTGCAGCAGAAGGGTGATGCACGTTACAGTCGGAATCTGACACTGCCGGCGCATCGCGGCATGATCACGGACCGCAATGGCGAGCCGTTGGCGATCAGTACGCCGGTGGAGTCGATCTGGGCCAATCCGCCTAACCTGGAAATGAGCAAGGAGCAGACGCAGAAGCTTGCCAAGCTGCTGGACCTGAAGGCAGACAACATCACGAAGAAGCTGGAAAACAACCCGCGCGAGTTCGTTTATCTGAAGCGCCGTATTCCGCCGGAACTGGCCAGGCAGGTCATGAGCCTGAAAATCCCGGGTATCTACATGCAGCGCGAGTATCGGCGCTATTACCCGGCCGGCGAAATTGCGGCGCATCTGGTCGGTTTCACCGGCGTCGATGAGATCGGCCGCGAAGGCTTCGAGCTGGCTGCACAGGATTTGCTGTCCGGCAAGGAAGGTAGCCGCCGTGTCATCAAGGACAGGCAGGGTCGTATCGTCGAGGATTTGGAGGCGGTGAAAGTGCCGCAGGATGGCAAGGACCTGGTGCTTGCCATCGACCGGCGCGTGCAGTATCTGGCCCATCGTGAATTGGTCAAGGCGGTCGAGCAGCACAAGGCCAAGGCCGGTGCGGTGGTGGTGCTGGATGCGAAAAGCGGCGAAGTGCTGGCGATGAGCAATGTGCCCAGTTACAACCCGAACAATCCGGTCAATCTGGCGGGTCGCGCGCGCAATCGGGCGATCGTCGATATCTTCGAGCCGGGCTCCACCTTGAAGCCGTTCACCGTCGCTGCGGCGCTGGAGTCGGGTACCGTGACCACGCAAACACAGATCCACACATCGCCCGGCTGGTTCAGGGTGGGTGGTGCCACTGTGCGCGATGTGCATCCGCAGGGCACCATCGATGCCGCGACCGTCATACAGAAATCATCCAATGTCGGCTCGGCCAAGATGGCATTGGGCCTGGAACCCAAGTATTTATGGAATGTGTTCAATCAGGTCGGCTTCGGCCAACTGGCGAACATCGGCTTTCCCGGCGAAGCGTCGGGCAGGTTGCGTGATTACAAGACCTGGCGGCCGATCGAGCAGGCCACCATGTCCTATGGCCACGGCATCAGCATGACGCTGCTGCAGCTGGCAAGAGCCTATACCGTGTTCGCCAACGACGGTGAGGTGCGTCCGGTTTCGCTACTCAAACAGAAGGACCTGCAGGTCGGTCAGCACGTGTTCTCGGCCCAAACGGCGCGGGACATGCTGCACATGATGGAGCTGGCCGTGCTGCCAGGAGGTACGGCACCGCGTGCGCAGATCGCAGGCTACCGTGTCGCCGGCAAGACCGGTACTGCGCACAAGCTCGGCGTCGGCGGTTATCAGGCCGATAAATATGTGTCTTCCTTCGTCGGTATGGCGCCGGCATCCGATCCACGCCTGATCATGGCGGTGATGATTGACGAACCAACGGCAGGCCAGTATTACGGCGGCGCCGTGGCGGCACCGGTATTCAGCGCCGTGATGTCCGGCGCGTTGCGCATGCTGGCGATCCCGCAGGACGCCCCCAATGACAACATCGTGATT
>PHCM01000240.1 GCA_002842255.1 Betaproteobacteria bacterium HGW-Betaproteobacteria-2
TGCAGCCCTGGCGCTTCATCCGTATCACGGACCATGATCTGCGCCAAGACATCCACCGCTTGGTCGATGCTGAACGTATCCGCACCGCGCATGCCATCGTCGAATACGAAAACACGGCGCGCATGGCCGAATTCATGCGACTCAAGGTCGAAGGCATCCTCGATTGCGGCGAACTGCTGGTAGCGACCCTGTGCGACAAACGCGAACAGCATATCTTCGGCCGCAGAACCCTGCCGGAAATGGACCTGGCCTCGGTCAGCTGCGCCATCCAGAACATGTGGCTGGCGGCACGGGCGGAAGGACTGGGCATGGGCTGGGTGTCGATCTTCGAACCGAAAGAGCTGGCGCAGCTGCTTGGCATTCCGGATGACGCCAAACCGATCGCCATTCTTTGCCTCGGTCACGTCAACAGTTTCTACAAGGAACCGATGCTGGTCGAAACCGGCTGGAGGACGGCAAGACCGTTGCAGGACATGGTGCTGGAGAACCACTGGGACAGCAAGAAATGAGGTTTCCGCAGCGCATCGTCTGCCTGACTACCGAACCGACGGAAGTGCTCTACCTGCTGGGTGAACAGCAGCGTATCGCCGGCATCTCCGGCTTCACGACCCGACCCGCCATCGCGCGCAAGGAAAAACCCAGAGTCGCGGCATTCACCAGCGCCAACATCGACAAGATTCTGGCTCTAAACCCCGACCTCGTGCTCGGATTCTCCAACCTGCAGGCCGACATCGCGGCCGAACTGGTGCGCGCCGGAATCGAGGTGCACATCTTCAACCAGCGTTCCATAGAGCAGATGCTGAACATGGTGATGATGGTCGGCAGCCTGGTCGGCGCCACGGACAAGGCGGCCGCGCTGGTCGCCGATCTGGAGACAAAAATCGAACGGGCGCGCGACATGGCCTGCGAATTTGCAGCCAGACCCGTCATCTATTTCGAGGAATGGAACGACCCGCTGATCAGTGGCATCCGCTGGGTCAGTGAGCTGATCGAGATTGCCGGCGGCAGCGACTGCTTTGCCGAACTGGCGCAGCACAAAGACGCAAAAAACCGCATCATCGCCGACCCGGGCGAGGTCGTCCGGCGCAACCCGGATATCATCATCGGCTCCTGGTGCGGCAAGAAATTCCAGCCCGAACAGCTAATGCAACGCCCGGGCTGGGCTGCCATCAAGGCGGTACAAAGTGGCTTCGTGCAGGAGATCAAGTCCGCCGATATCCTGCAGCCGGGTCCGTCACTGATCACAGAAGGGTTGCCACAGCTGCAGGCCATCATCCAGCGCTGGAATGCAGCGCAGACTTTCAGGAAGCATTGGGATTAGCATGCGATGGAAGAGGGCAGTACAACCATGAGCACGACACTGATTCTGGGCGGTGCCCGTTCCGGCAAGAGCGCCTGCGCCGAAAGGCTGGCGGATGACAGTGGACTCGAAGTCACCTACATCGCCACGGCCCAGGTCTACGACGAAGAATTTGCCGAACGCATCCGCCATCATCAGGAACGACGGCCGCCACACTGGGCCTTGACCGAAGAGCCACACTTTCTGGCGCAAGCGCTGCAAGCCAACGCCGCGGAGCAGCGCTGTCTGATCGTCGACTGCCTGACGCTGTGGCTGGCACAGTGGATTTGCAACGACTGCAAGCCGCCCGCCGAATCCAGTTGGCAGGCCGAACGCGCGGCACTGCTGGAGGTGCTACCAACTTTGCCGGGGCAAATCATCCTGGTCAGCAACGAAGTCGGCATGGGCATCGTGCCGTTAGGCGAAATCAACCGCCGCTTTCAGGATGAACAGGGCCGCTTGAATCAGGCCGTCGCCGCCGCTTGCGATCAGGTCTACTTTGTCGCTGCCGGCTTGCCGCTCCGGCTCAAATAAACTTTTCAGACGTTCAAGACAGATAAACGTTGAGTAGCTGCCAGTCCAGATGCTGTTCCAGGCTATCGGCCAGACGGTTCAAACCGTCTTCGCGCACCTGCTCATAATCGAACTGCGCGTCGACAGACTCCAGTCCGGCCCAGCCTAACCATGCCGCGCAGGACTCCGAATGGTCGAACAGGCCATGCATATAGGTGCCGGCGACCTGATCATCCTGCGAGATCGCGCCCTCCTGCGCACCGTCGATCAGCAGCGCGGGCCTGCTCAAGGCAGTGCCGCTGCTGATTCCCATGTGAATTTCATAGCCGCTGACATCGGCATCGGCGAACGCGAGCCTGGCCTGTACCCGCGCCAGCCGCTTTTCCGGCATCAGTGTGGTTTCCATGTCGAGCCAGCCCAGCCCGGGGCTGCTACCGGCGTCGCCCTCCAGCGCCTGTGGGTCGTGAATCTCACGGCCCAGCATCTGAAATCCGCCGCAGATGCCGAGCACCTTGCCGCCGTAACGCAGATGGCGCGCGATGGCCTGCGGCCAGCCGCTGGCACGCATCTGCGCCAAGTCCCCGCGTACGTTCTTGCTGCCCGGCAGGATGATGAGATCAGCGGGCGGAATCGCTTCGCCCATGCGGACAAACTGAAAATCCACCTGCGGATGC
>PHCM01000241.1 GCA_002842255.1 Betaproteobacteria bacterium HGW-Betaproteobacteria-2
GCCAGCACCGCCAGCACGCCGGTCAGCATGAAGATACCGGGGATGCCGATCCACTGGTTCAGGGCCGGACCAAGAATCAGTGACAGTGCAAACGTGATGCCGATGGTGCCACCTATCATGGCCATCGCCTTGGTGCGGTGTTCCTCACGCGTCAGGTCTGCCACCAGCGCCGTCACCACAGCCGACACCGCCCCTGCGCCCTGGATCGCCCGGCCGATGATGACCGTGGTTAGGTCCGTGGCAAACGCCGCGATCAGGCTACCGATGACGAGCAATACGAGTCCGATGTAGATCATGCGCTTGCGGCCAAAGCGGTCCGAGGCCATGCCGAACGGCAACTGGAACATGGCCTGTGTGAGGCCGTAGGCACCGAGCGCCAGCCCGATCAACAGATGGTTTTCGCCCCCCGGCATGGTCTCTGCGTAGATCGAAAAAATCGGCAGAATGAGGAACATGCCCAGCATGCGCAATCCATAAATGGAAGCGAGGCTCATACTGGCCCGCACTTCAAGTGCGGACATACGTTCTGATTGAGGCATGGAAAATTGATTGAGCTGAGTGGTGAAAATTGCGTATATTATCAGGTTAGCTCACTGCTCGTCAGACACACATGGATTTCATACGCATTCGCGGTGCCCGCACCCACAACCTGAAAAATGTTTCGCTGGATTTGCCACGCAACAAGATGATTGTCATCACCGGCCTGTCCGGTTCCGGCAAATCATCGCTGGCATTCGATACGCTTTATGCCGAAGGCCAGCGCCGCTATGTCGAATCCCTCTCCGCCTATGCCCGCCAGTTTCTGGCACGCATGGACAAGCCGGATGTCGACCTGATCGAAGGCCTGTCGCCGGCCATCTCCATCGAGCAGAAATCCACCTCGCACAACCCGCGCTCCACAGTCGGCACCGTCACCGAAATTCACGATTACCTGCGCCTGCTCTATGCCCGCGCCGGTGACCCCGAATGTCCGGAGCACGGCATCAAGCTCGAAGCGCAAACCGTGTCGCAGATGGTCGACAGCGTGCTGAGCCTGCCGGAAGAAACCAAGCTCATGATCGTCGCGCCGGTGGTCAGCAACCGCAAGGGCGAACAGGTCGACCTGTTTGAGGAACTGAAAGCCCAGGGCTTTGTACGCGTGCGGGTCGACGGTGAAACCTACGAACTGGATGCTGTGCCCAAGCTGGCGAAAACTACCAAGCATAATGTCGAAGTCGTGGTTGACCGCCTGAAGGTACGCGCCGATATGAAGCAGCGTATCGCGGAATCCTTCGAAACCGCCCTGCGCCTGGCCGAGGGCAAGGCGCTCGCCGTGGAGATGGATAGCGGCAAGGAACACCTGTTTTCCGCCAAGTTCTCGTGCCCGGTGTGTGACTACTCACTTGCGGAACTTGAACCACGCCTGTTCTCGTTCAACAACCCGATGGGCGCCTGCCCCAAATGCGACGGCCTCGGTCAGATCAGCTTCTTCGACCCCAAGCGCGTGGTGGCCTTCCCGCACCTGTCGCTCGCTTCCGGTGCGATCAAGGGCTGGGACAAGCGCAACCAGTTCTATTTCCAGATGCTGCAAAGTCTGGCGACGCATTACGGCTTTGATCTGGAAACAGCATTTGAAGAACTACCGGTACATATCCAGCATGTGCTGCTGCACGGCAGCGGCAAGGAAACCATCGCTTTCAAATATCTGAACGAGCGCGGCTCCTCTTTCCAGAAGAGCCACACTTTCGAAGGCATCCTGAACAACCTGCAGCGCCGTTATCACGAGACCGACTCCAGCACCGTGCGCGAAGAACTGGCGAAATACCTCAACTCGCAGGCCTGCCCGGACTGTAGCGGCACACGTTTACGGCGCGAAGCACGGCATGTCAAAGTCGGTGATCGCAATATCCATGAAGTCTGTGAGATTCCACTGAAGCAGGCGCTCACTTTCTTTGAAACACTTGCGCTGACAGGCCAGAAGCTGGCCATCGCCGACAAGATCGTCAAGGAGATCAGCAGCCGCCTCAAGTTCCTGACCAACGTCGGCCTCGAATACCTGTCACTGTCGCGCTCGGCCGAAACCCTGTCCGGCGGCGAGGCACAGCGCATTCGCCTTGCTTCCCAGATCGGCTCCGGCCTCACCGGCGTCATGTATGTGCTGGACGAACCGTCCATCGGCCTGCACCAGCGCGACAACGACCGCCTGCTGGAGACCCTGATGCGCCTGCGCGACATCGGCAACACGGTAATCGTGGTCGAACATGACCAGGACGCCATTCTGGCCGCGGATTATGTGGTCGATATCGGACCTGGGGCTGGTGAACACGGCGGCCAGATCGTTGCCGCAGGCACCCCTGCTGAAATCCAGGAAAACAAGGACTCACTCACCGGACAATATCTGAGTGGCAAGAAAGCCATCGAAATACCGAAGAAACGTCATCAAGCTGATCCTGCACGCTGGCTGACGATGACCGGTGCCAGCGGCAACAACCTGCAGAATGTCACACTAAAACTGCCGGTCGGCCTGCTGACCTGC
>PHCM01000242.1 GCA_002842255.1 Betaproteobacteria bacterium HGW-Betaproteobacteria-2
ATTCATCGACCTAGACGACTTCAAACCCATTAATGACGACTATGGCCATCACACAGGCGATGAAGTATTGCAGATGGTGGCGCAACGTCTGAATACGGCGGTACGTCACTGCGACCTGGTTGGACGCATCGGCGGCGACGAATTCCTGGCCCTGATTGAAGACATCAAGTCCAATCAGGATGTTGTCACCATTGTCGAGCGCATCATTGACTCCTTGCGTCAGCCTTTTTATGTCAATAATCATGAACTGCAGGTCTCTGCCTCGGTTGGTATCGCCATCTATCCGCGCGATGGCAATCTGGATCGTCTGCTGATTGCAGCCGACTCAGCCATGTACCATGCCAAAAGTGCGGGCAAGAATCAGTTTCGTTTCTACGATGAAGAAATGGAGCTAGCTTCCGACCGCCTGCTGGAAATGCAGCGAGACTTGAAGCTCGCACTGGAACGCAACGAATTCGAGCTTTACTTTCAGCCCAAGATCGACAGCAAAACCAATCTGCTTGCAGGTGTCGAGGCTTTGCTACGTTGGGAACATCCAAGCAAGGGATGGATTTCACCCAGTATATTCATCCATGCCGCCGAGCGCTTTGGCATGATGAATCAGATCAATCACTGGGTCGTGGAAGAAAGCTGCCGCACCTTGCATCGCCTGCGTAGCAAGGGCATACATCTGCAGGTTTCCATCAACCTCTCCACTCAACAATTCCGCAACACTGATTTGGTAAACAATGTCCTGCAAATACTCAAGCGCTTTGAATTGCCCAATTCCTGCCTGATGTTCGAAGTACGTGAGGTAAACGGACTAGCCAGCCAGGAGCCTTTCAACGCAAGGCTCGAAGAATTCCACAATGCCGGTATAGATGTTGCGATGGATCACTTCGGCATCGGGGATTCCAGCATCTCCGCCTTACGCAAACTAAAAATCAGCCAGCTCAAGCTGGATCAATCCATCACCAACAAGATCACCAAAGACAGAAAGTCCTATAACATTGCTGACGCTTTGATTCGCTTCGCCCATGCGCTGGAGCTTTCGATCATCGCACAAGGGGTCGAAACCGAGGCCGAACGTCAGGCGCTAACCGAACTCAACTGCGATCAATTACAAGGACATCTGTTCGGACGCCCAGTACCCGAAAGCCGCCTGCCGCAACTGGTCAAACAGATATCCGCCATGCAATAACATTACCGGAAATCGCCCTGCCCAACACTGGGCTTTAAGTTTATCGCCTCAGTGTGAACTGTTAGAATGCCGAATTGCAATCTAACGCTGACTCCCAATGAAACTTTACGGCATCCCCAATTGCAGCACAGTAAAAAAAGCCAGAACCTGGCTGGATGAACACGGCATCCCTTATGAATTCCATGATTTCAAGAAACAGGGCATCGATGCTGCCACGCTTGAATACTGGCTCGAACAGACGACCTGGGAAAAACTCGTCAATCGCGCCGGCATGACCTGGCGCGGTTTGGATGAGTCGACCAAATCTTCTGTTATCGACAATACGTCCGCCATCAAGCTGATGATGGAAAAAACCTCGGTCATCAAGCGACCGGTACTGATCAAGGACGGCGCCCTGTTCTGCCTTGGCTTCGATGAATCCACCTACGGAAAGCTGCTATAACATGTCAAAAACACTGGAACTCGCCAAAGACCTGATTGCCCGCCGTTCGAACACACCGGAAGATGCCGGCTGTCAGGAAGTCATGATCAAGCGTCTGGAACCCCTGGGCTTCAAAGTTGAGCGCATGCGTTTCGGCGATGTCGATAATTTCTATGCACGCCGCGGGAATAGCGGCCCGTTGCTGGTATTTGCCGGCCACACCGATGTAGTGCCGACCGGCCCTGTGGAAAAATGGTATACGCCGCCATTCGAACCCACCATCAAGGATGGCATGCTCTACGGCCGCGGTGCCGCCGACATGAAAACCTCCTGCGCCGCTTTCATCACTGCCATCGAGGAATTTGTCGCGCAGCATCCGGAGCATCCGGGTTCCATCGGCCTGCTCATCACCTCGGACGAGGAAGGCATTGCCATCAATGGCACGGTCAAGGTCGTTGAAGCGCTGAAAGCGCGCAACGAGCATTTCGACTACTGCATCGTCGGCGAACCCACCTCCAACAAGGTCGTCGGCGACATGATCAAGAACGGCCGCCGCGGCTCGCTTTCGGGCAAGCTGACGGTCAAGGGCGTGCAGGGCCACATCGCCTACCCGCATCTGGTGAAGAACCCGATTCACATGGTTGCCCCGGCCATCAAGGACATGGTGGAAACCGTCTGGGACAAGGGCAATGAATACTTCCCGCCGACTTCCTGGCAGATCTCCAACATGAACGGCGGCACTGGTGCCACCAACGTCGTACCCGGCGAGGTCGATATCCTGTTCAACTTCCGCTTCTGCCCCGAACTGGATGGGCAAGGCAGTACAGAACAAAACCTGAAGTCGCGCGTACACGCCATTCTGGACAAGCACGCACTCGACTACGACCTCGAATGGGAAT
>PHCM01000243.1 GCA_002842255.1 Betaproteobacteria bacterium HGW-Betaproteobacteria-2
CTGAATGTCGGCCATGCCTATCAACAAGTGACAGATTGGCATACCCGCATGCCAGAAGGAATTGCGTAATGGAATGGGAAGTCGTCATCGGGCTGGAAACGCATACCCAGCTCAGAACCAAATCGAAGATTTTCTCTGGTGCGTCGACCACTTACGGCGCCGAGCCAAACACTCAGGCCTGTGAAGTGAGTATCGCCTTGCCCGGCGTCCTGCCGGTGCTGAACAAGGAAGCGGTCAAGTGCGCGATCAAGTTCGGCCTGGCGGTCAATGCCGAGATCGCGCCGCGCTCGGTATTTGCACGCAAGAATTACTTTTATCCTGACCTGCCCAAGGGCTATCAGATCAGTCAGTACGAACTGCCGGTGGTCGGCAAGGGCTCGCTGACCATACAGGTGGGCGATACTGAAAAGACCATCCGCATCACCCGTGCGCATCTGGAAGAGGATGCAGGCAAGTCGGTACACGGCGCCCAGGAAGGCATGTCCGGCATCGACCTTAACCGTGCTGGTACCCCTTTGCTGGAGATCGTCACCGAACCGGACATGCGTTCGGCAGCCGAGGCGGTGGCTTATGCCAAGAAGCTGCACGAACTGGTGCAGTGGATCGGCATCTGCGACGGCAACATGCAGGAAGGCAGCTTCCGTTGCGACGTCAATGTATCGGTCAGGCCCAAAGGCTCGGACAAGCTCGGTACGCGCCGCGAGATCAAGAATCTGAATTCCTTCAAGTTCATGCAGCAGGCGATCGAATATGAAACACGCTGGCAGATCGAGACGCTGGAAGACGGTGGCAAGATCGAGCAGGCCACCGTGCTGTTCAACCCGGATACCGGTGAAACGCGCTCCATGCGCAGCAAGGAAGAGGCGAACGATTATCGCTATTTCCCGGACCCTGACCTGCTGCCACTGGAAATCACCGAGGCTGACAAGTCGGCTGTTCTGGCAGAGATGCCGGAATTGCCGCAAGCCATGCAGGCACGCTTTGTCAGCGAGTACAAGCTGTCAGCCTACGATGCCGATACCCTGACATCCTCCAGGGCGATTGCCGATTATTTCGAAGCCACCGTCAAGGCTTTCGGTGGCGAGCCCAAGCTGGCTGCCAACTGGGTCATGGGCAGTGTGGCCGCCAAATTGAATGAGGAAGACAAGGATATCAGCGTTTCACCCGTTTCCTCGGCACAGCTGGCCGGTCTGCTGAAGCGTATCGCCGATAACACCATCTCCAACAAGATCGCGCGTGAAGTGTTCGATGCCATGTGGGCGGGCGATGGCGAGGCGGATGTCATCATCGAGAAAAAGGGACTGAAGCAGGTCACGGACTCCGGTGCCATCGAAGCCATCATCGATGAGGTGCTAGCAGCCAATGCGGCCATGGTGGAAGAATTCAAGGCGGGCAAGGAAAAAGCCTTCAATGCTCTGGTTGGTCAATGCATGAAGGCCAGCAAGGGCAAAGCCAACCCGGCGCAGGTCAATGAGGTGTTGAAGAAGAAACTGGGCTGAAAAGCATGTGAATCCGGTCCTGAGTGGCCGGAATCCAGCTAGTTTTGCGCCTTGATTTCAATGAAGCGCTGCTTGTCGTCATTGAAGCGATTGCGGGTGATGTCCATGTTGTTTTTGCGTGCATCGATTTGCTGATCGATTCTGCTGATTTCAGACTCGATCTCGGCGATTTCAGCGCTCAGGTCGTCCGGCACCGGTTTCTGCCGGTTTCTGAAGGATTCAGCATTCTTTTGGCTGTTTTCAAGCCTTTTCACGGCGCCGATGCGGCGCTGCTCAAGTGACTGGATCGCCGCCTCGTCCATTTGCAAATGGCGGTCGCGGGCCAAGTCGATTTCATCTTCGGTGGTATACGAGGCACGCAGCGCACGATCGCGTCTTTGCTGTTCGAGCAGCGCCTCGTCGGCAGCTTCCTGCTGGCGGTTGATCTGATTGCGGCGGATGACGACGCCCTGATTGTTCAATACTGCGTTGTCGCGGTGGACGTCCTTGGCCGGCATCTTGTCGCCGTAATGGGTCACGCCTTTGTCATCAACCCATTTGTGTATCTTGCCAGCACCATCTGCATGCGCGACCGTACCGATCAGCAATGTGATGAGCATGGCCTGTGACAGCTTGAAGGTGGTGATGCACAAAGCCTGCATGATTTCCCCGGAATCGATGGTTAGGCGCTACTGCCATACTGCTTGCGATAATTCTCGATGGCAAGAAGATTTTGCGCCATATCTGGTTGATTCTGCAAGTATTTGATGAGGCCCTCGAGGTTGGCGATGCTGCAGACCGGCAATTTGTTCTGTCGCTCGACTTCCTGCACGGCGGATAACTCGCCCAGACCCTTTTCCTGACGGTCGATGGCGATGGCGACACCGGCGGGGATTGCGCCGGCCGCCGTGATGATGTCGACCGATTCGCGTACCGAGGTGCCGGCGGAGATGACGTCGTCGACGATCAGCACGCGTCCGCGCAATGGCGCACCGACGACTGTGCCGCCT
>PHCM01000244.1 GCA_002842255.1 Betaproteobacteria bacterium HGW-Betaproteobacteria-2
CCCGATGCCGAATTCCTGGACAAGGTCACAGCGAGCATAGAGCGGCTGGTTGAGGAAATGCCGCGCAAGGAGATTATCCGCACGTCGCTGGAAGGCCGTGGCGCGCTGATACAGGTCAGGGATATGGATGAAGCTGCGCTGATTGCGAATTACATTGCCCCCGAACATCTGGAGCTGTCGGTTGAAGACCCATTGGCTTACAGCAAGAAGATCAAGCATGCCGGCGCCATTTTCATGGGGCGCAATACCTGCGAGGCGCTTGGTGACTACTGTGCCGGCCCCAATCACGTTTTGCCGACTTCCCGTACGGCGCGCTTCTCTTCGCCGCTGGGTGTCTATGATTTCCAGAAGCGCTCCAGCCTGATCATGGTCTCATCTGTCGGTGCGCAAAAACTTGGCAAGGTAGCCGCAACGCTGGCTTATGGCGAAGGTTTGCAGGCGCACGCCCGCTCCGCCGAGTATCGTTTGAAAGACTAGGGTCGATTCATGAGTCGCTACTGGAGTGAAGTGGTGCATGGCCTGACGCCCTATGTGCCGGGCGAGCAGCCCAGGCTCAGTAATCTGGTCAAACTCAATACCAATGAGAATCCCTACGGTCCCAGCCCCAAGGTGCTGGAAGCTTTGCGTTCGGCCGTGGGAGAGTCGCTGCGACTCTATCCCGACCCCAATTCCGACCGCCTGAAAGCTGCGATTGCCAATTTCCATGGCTTGCGGCCGCAGCAGGTCTTTGTTGGAAACGGATCTGACGAGGTGCTGGCACATGTATTCCAGGCCTTGCTCAAGCATCGGGCACCCTTGCTGTTCCCGGACATCAGTTACAGTTTCTATCCGGTTTACTGCGGGCTGTATGGCATAGCCTACGAAACCGTTGCGCTCAACGAGAGTTTTGAGATCAATGTCGATGAGTACTTGAAGCCCAATGGCGGCATCATTTTCCCCAATCCCAATGCACCGACCGGTATTCCCTTGCCATTGTCTGACATCGAACGTTTGCTGCAGGCCAATACCGAATCTGTTGTGGTCATCGATGAGGCTTATGTGGATTTCGGTGCCGAGTCTGCCGCCGGATTGGTTGATCGCTATCCCAATCTGCTGGTCACGCACACACTGTCCAAGGCACGATCATTGGCCGGTTTGCGAGTCGGTTATGCGCTCGGACATCAGGACTTGATCGAGGGGCTGATTCGCGTCAAGGACAGCTTCAATTCCTATCCGGTCGATAGTCTGGCGCTGGCCGGGGCGATAGCGGCGATGGAAGATGTTGAATACTTCGAGATGACCCGGCAAAAAGTCATCGCCTCGCGCGAGCATCTGGTGGCAGAAATGAGCAAACTCGGTTTTGAAGTGCTCCCTTCCGGCGCCAATTTCATTTTTGCCAGACATGCCGAGCAAGATGGTGCGGAGCTGACAGCAAAGCTGCGTGCCCGCAGTATCATTGTCCGGCACTTCAGCAAGCCCGCCCGCATCGCGCCTTATCTGCGCATCACTATCGGTACGGACACTCAGAATCAGCAATTGTTGATGGCTTTGCGCGAGATATTGTCTTAGCCGATTCGATCATATCGGCTCTTGCAAGAACATTAGCTCGCTGGAACTTATATAAATTCTGGCGATTTATGGGTTTATCGCCGAAAAATACGAAAATTCCCCCAAAATCCAGAAAAAATGTATCATTACGCGGTTAACAAAACAAAACCGCACAACCCTTGTTATTTAGAGTGGAGGAATTATCGTGGCACTAACCCAAATGGCATTAGACTCTCTGGATTTTGACGCAACTGTTGCACTGGCCAGCAAAGTCGCCCCGCATGTAGACATTCTTGAAATTGGTACCCCATGTATCAAACACAACGGTATCAAGTTGCTGGAAACCTTGCGTGCCAAGTTCCCGAACAACAAGATTCTGGTTGACCTGAAGACCATGGATGCCGGTTACTATGAAGCTGAGCCTTTCTACAAGGCAGGTGCTGACATTTGTACCGTTCTGGGTACTGCTGACCTGGGTACTATCAAAGGCGTCGTCGATGTTGCCAACAAGTATGGCAAGGAAGCACAAGTTGACCTGATCAACGTTGAAGATAAGGCAACACGTACCAAGGAAGCTGCCAAACTGGGTGCACACATCATCGGTGTTCACACTGGTTTGGACCAACAGGCTGCAGGTCAAACTCCATTCTCTGACCTGGCTCTGGTTGCCAGCCTGAATACCGGTTTGAAGATCTCTGTTGCCGGTGGTGTCAAACCAGCAACCGTCAAGCAAGTGAAGGACGCTGGTGCTGACATCATCGTTGCTGGCGCTGCGATCTACGGTGCTGCTGATCCGGCTGCCGCTGCTGCTGAAATCACTGGCCTGGCTCGTGATGGCGCTGCTGCTGGCGGTGGTTTGTTTGGCTGGTTGAAGAAGCTGTTCAGCTAATATCTC
>PHCM01000245.1 GCA_002842255.1 Betaproteobacteria bacterium HGW-Betaproteobacteria-2
CAGATCGGCAATCATGTGGCCGCGTGTCATTTCATCCAGCGCCGCCAGATGCGGAAAGCCCGGCGCACGGATCTTCAGGCGGTAAGGCTTGTTGGCGCCATCGGAAATCAGGTAGATGCCGAACTCGCCCTTGGGATGCTCGACGGCCGCATAGGCCTCACCTGCCGGCACATGGAAACCTTCCGTGAACAGCTTGAAGTGATGGATCATGGACTCCATGTCCTGCTTCATGTCTTCGCGCGAAGGTGGCGCGATCTTGTGATTGTCGCTGATGACCGGTCCCGGATTCTTGCGCAGCCAATCCACACATTGCCTGATGATACGGTTGGACTGACGGAACTCTTCGATGCGCACCAGGTAACGGTCATAGCAGTCACCATTGACGCCCACCGGGATGTCAAAATCCATCTTGTCATAGACTTCATAGGGTTGCTGCTTGCGCAAATCCCACTCGATACCGGAACCACGCAGCATCGGACCGCTCAGACCCAGCGCCAGTGCACGCTCAGGCGACACGACGCCGATGCCGACCGTACGCTGCTTCCAGATGCGGTTATCGGTCAGCAGGGTCTCGTATTCATCTACATATTTCGGGAAGCGATTGGTGAAATCCTCGATGAAATCCAGCAGGGAACCCTGACGGTTCTCATTCATGCGATTGATGTCGACCGCGCTATGCACCGTGGATTTCTCGTATTGCGGCATGCGGTCCGGCAAGTCGCGATAGACACCGCCCGGCCGGTAATAAGCCGCATGCATGCGCGCACCGGAGACCGCCTCATAGCAGTCGAACAGATCTTCGCGCTCGCGGAAGGCGTATAGGAATACCGTCATCGCGCCGACGTCCAGCGCGTGTGCGCCCAACCACAGCAGGTGATTCAGCACGCGCGTGATTTCGTCGAACATGACGCGGATATACTGTGCGCGTAGCGGCACTTCCAAGCCCAGCAACTTTTCAATCGCCATGACATAAGCGTGTTCGTTGGACATCATGGAAACGTAATCGAGACGATCCATGTAAGGCACGGACTGCAGATAGGTGCGGTTCTCCGCCAGCTTCTCGGTCGCACGATGCAACAGGCCGATATGCGGATCGGCACGTTGAATCACTTCACCGTCCAACTCCAGCACCAGACGCAGCACACCGTGCGCCGCCGGGTGCTGCGGCCCAAAGTTCATTGTGTAATTTCTAATCTCAGCCACGGCATTCGCCCTTCAAGTACCGGCTCATCGGAGTGCATTCACAATGCACTTCAGTGGAGGCTAATGCCTGCGAAGCAGGCGTTATGCCGGAGCTAAAATTCATCGTGTAGTTGCGAATCTCAGCCATGATGGAACCCTTCGTCGCGAATAATCCGCGGCACGTTATTACGCAACTCAATGGATACCGGCTGGTAGATCACGCGTTGCTGGTCCGGATCGTAACGCATCTCGACGTTACCAATCATTGGGAAGTCCTTGCGGAATGGATGGCCGACAAAACCATAGTCGGTCAGCAGGCGGCGCAGGTCCGGATGACCGTCGAACATGATGCCGAACAGGTCAAAAGCTTCGCGCTCGAACCAGTTGGCAGCGGGCCATAGATTCACCAGCGTCGGCAGCACCGGGAAGTCTTCATCCTCGGCATAGACACGCAAACGCAGACGCTGGTTAAGGCTGATGGAAAGGAAGTGATAAACCACGGCGAAACGCGGACCGTTCCAGGTGCCATCGCCATATTCGGCATAGTCCACGCCACACAGGTCGATCAGCTGCTCGAATTTGAGTGCCGGAGCATCGCGCAGAGTCTGGCATACCGCCAGCAAATCTGCCGCTTTGACTTCAATCGTGATCTCACCGACATGCACGCTGAGCTTGGACAGCTTTTCGCCCAAGGCCAGCTTGATTTCTTCCGATAATTTTTCCAGACGCGCGCTCATCAATATTCTTTCTGTTTACCGCGCAATCGTATTGGTACGCTTGATCTTGTTCTGCAACTGAATGATGCCGTAGAGCAGGGCTTCAGCCGTTGGCGGACAACCCGGCACATAGACGTCGACCGGCACGATGCGGTCGCAGCCGCGGACCACAGCATAGGAATAGTGATAATAACCACCACCATTGGCGCAGGAACCCATGGAAATGACCCAACGCGGCTCTGCCATCTGGTCATATACCTTGCGCAAGGCCGGCGCCATTTTGTTGACCAGCGTACCGGCGACGATCATGACATCCGATTGCCTTGGACTGGGTCTGAAGACGATACCGAAGCGATCGAGGTCGTAACGTGCAGCACCGGCATGCATCATCTCGACCGCGCAACAGGCGAGACCGAAAGTCATCGGCCAGAGGGAACCGGTACGGGTGTAGTTGATGACCGTATCCAGCGAGGTCGTTACAAAGCCTTTTTCAAGTATGCCTTCGATGCTCATGCTT
>PHCM01000246.1 GCA_002842255.1 Betaproteobacteria bacterium HGW-Betaproteobacteria-2
AATTTTACCCGATATGACGACCAAACGAGAAAACCAATTGCCTGATTACCGCATCGTCCTGCTGGTAGCCGGCTTTCTGGTGATTTTTTACCTGTTGCTGCCCATCATGGCACCGTTTCTGGTCGCGGCAATCCTGGCTTACATCTGCAAACCCATCGTCGACAGGATCAGCATGTGGAAAGCCGGGAAACTGGCTTTCGGCCGAACCCTGGCGACCGTCATCACCATGCTGTTGCTGGTGGGCGTCACCCTGCTGCTGGTCCTGATCATCGTCCCCATGCTACAGAAAGAACTGCTGTTGATGGTTCAGCGCCTGCCGGACATCATCGATTTGCTGCGCGCGCGTTTTGAACCCTGGTTACTGCAGCACTTTGGAATTTCGCTCAATATCGACCTGAACCAGATTCAGGACATCCTCAGCAAGCACTGGAAAGTAGCGAGCGACCTCATCACGCCGGTGCTGCTGTCCATCAGCAAGAACGGTTTCGCCATCGTCTTCTGGATCATCAACCTGCTGCTGGTTCCGGTCGTGCTGTTCTATCTGCTGCGTGACTGGCATGCGATTGTCGCGCGTATCGCGCAGCTGATTCCGCGCGGCTGGTATGAAAAGACCGCGGTGATCGCAGGGGAAATCGATGTCATGCTGGCAGAATTTCTGCGCGGACAGCTCTCGGTGATGCTGCTGATGACAGTGTTTTATGCCATCGGCCTGTGGGCTGCCGGCCTCGAACTCGCACTGCCGGTAGCGCTGGTCGCCGGCCTGCTCGGCTTCGTGCCCTATCTCGGGGTCACCATCGGCCTGCTGATGGCATTGATGGCTGCAGCCCTGCAATTCTCATCGCCGGGCGAGGTTGTTCCGATACTGGCCGTGTTCGCAGTCGCACAGCTGCTGGAAGGCTTCGTACTGACACCCTGGCTGGTCGGTGACCGTATCGGCCTGCATCCGGTGGTGGTCATTTTCACTCTACTGGCAGGCGGACAACTATTCGGTTTCGCCGGCATCCTGCTGGCACTGCCGGTCGGCGCGGCCATTGCGGTCGGTCTGCGCCATGCCAGACAGGGCTACCTGTCCAGTGAAACCTATCTGAAATAAGACGTATGAAACAATTATTGCTGGATATTCAGCCGGCCCCGCCGCCGTCACTGGAAAATTTTATTGTCGGCCAGAATGCGGAAGCGCTGGACAGCCTGAGAAAAGTCGTCAGTGGACAATCCGATGTGCGCTTCATTTACCTGTGGGGGCCGGAAGGCAGCGGCAAGACCCATCTGCTGCAATCCTCGGCGATGCTGGCAGCCAAATTCGAGACGCCGCTCACCAGCGCCGACGATGTGCATAGCTACTCAGAGGCCGAACAGATTGCCCTGTTCAACAGCTTCAACCATCTGCGCGAGAACCCTGCCGCTGGCATCTTGTTAACCACCGGCATCGCCTCCCCCATGCAGATGGGCCTGCGCGATGATCTGGCGACCCGGCTGGCCTGGGGCCTGGTCTATCAGCTGCACCCATTGTCCGACGAAGAAAAGGCACTGGCCCTGCGCACCCATGCCTCTGAGCGCGGCATGAAACTGCCGGATGAAGTGGTCGATTTCTGCCTGCGCCACCTGCGCCGCGACTTGCCGACCCTGATGGCGACCCTTGATGCGCTGGACCGCTGGTCGCTGACCACGAAAAAACCGGTCACCGTCCCCATGCTGCGCAAACTGCTGCAACTCCCATTGAATATCTGAATCTGGTTCACATGATAAGACTGACCGAAATCAAACTGCCCGTCGAAAAGGCGCCCTCACTGCTGCACCAGGAAGACGAGATCCGTACCGCCATCCTGAAGAAGCTCGGCATTCCCGCCAGCGAACTGCTCCGCTTCGAAATCTTCAAGCGCGGTGTCGATGCACGCAAATCGCACGCCATCCTCTATGTCTACAGCATCGATATCGAAGTCAAAAACGAAGCGAAACTGCTGGCAAAGTTCGGCCGCGACCCGCACGTCAAACCGGCACCGAACACCAATTATCAATTCGTCGCCAAGGCACCAACCGGCCAGCATGAGCGCCCGGTCATCGTCGGCTTCGGCCCGGCCGGCATCTTCGCCGCGCTGATCCTGGCGCAGGCCGGATTCCGCCCCATCGTGCTGGAGCGCGGCAAGGCCGTGCGCGAACGTACCAAGGACACCTGGGGCCTGTGGCGCAAGCACAAGCTCAATCCGGAATCCAACGTACAGTTCGGCGAAGGCGGTGCCGGCACCTTTTCCGACGGCAAACTTTACAGCCAGATCAAGGACCCCAAGCATTACGGCCGCAAGGTGCTGCAGGAATTCGTCAAGGCCGGCGCACCGGAAGAGATTCTCTATGTCAGCCACCCGCATATCGGTACCTTCCGCCTGGTCGGCATGGTCGAGGAAATGCGC
>PHCM01000247.1 GCA_002842255.1 Betaproteobacteria bacterium HGW-Betaproteobacteria-2
ACTTGCCGTATGCACCGGCACCTGCTCACCCTTTTTGTAGTCAATCCCCGCTTTCCTGGCATCGGCGCTGTTCATGGCAATTGAGGTGGCGCCTGTATCAACGATGAATTTGAGTGGCACACCATTGATCTGACCCTCCGCCAGATGATGTCCGGCTGAATTGGCATAAAGCGTCACGCTGGCAGCTTGGGACGTCGCACTGCCAGCCACAGCAACGCCTTGCCCCATCGTCAGTTCACGACGCTTGCCTTCGATTTCCAGCACTGCGCTTTGACTATTTGCCGAAATGAGCTTGACGCCCTCAGCCGAGATTTGTCCAACCGAGAATGTTTTGGGCTGGCCGTTGTTGATCACCAGCACGGCCTTACCCGTAAAAAGACCCACCACATTGACCTGTGTATCGGCATGCGCAGTATTGAAGGCAAGGACCAGCAGAGTTACAAAAGCGGATTTCAGGCTACGCATAAGATTTGAAGCAGGAATTAAGTTAGCGCCGAACATGGCTATTAGCATGGCTACTTTTAAGCCAGAACGCAACCACCAGAAAACCGATCAGTGGGTAGATGGCCGTCAGCATGAAAGTGGTCTCGCCACCCAGGTACTGCAAGGCATAGCCGCCGGAAATGCCGCCGATGGTCCCGCCCAGACCATAACCCACACTGCTGTATATGGCCTGGCCCTTGGCCTGGTGCTTGCCCTTGAAATACTGATGCACAATAGCCACGGATGCCACATGAAAGCTGCCAAAAGTCGCGGCATGCAAGGTCTGCGCGAGCAGCAGTATCGCCAGTGAAGTCACCCCCGACCCGATCATCGCAAAACGTAGCACGGCCAGCATCAGACTCATCAGCAAAATCTGCTTGAGACTGAACCTTGCCGTCAGTTTCGGCATGACCACAAACATCAGTATTTCGCAGACGACGCCCACTGCCCACAGGATGCCGATCAGGGTTTTACTGTAGCCGCGATCTTCCAGAAAAATCGAGAAGAAGCTGTAGTAGACGCTATGCGCGCTAACCATCAGGCAGCAGCCAATCAATAGCGACAACACCTCGGGGCGAGTCACGATCTTCCACACAGGCAAGTGATCGGTATGGTGCGGGGGCACGTAAGGTTCAGGTATCTTGAAACTGAGCAGGAACAACGTGGCCTGAATCAGCAGCAGGCACCAGAGCAGGCTTTCGATCTCGGCAAAATCCAGCAGGAGTCCCAGCCCGAGCACGGCAACGATGAAGCCGATCGAGCCCCAGACACGGATACGCCCGTAGGGTTGATTGGCAGGTTCGATATGCGCCATGGTGACAGCTTCAGCCAGCGGCAGGGTGGAGCTGGTGAAGATGCTGAGCGCCGCCATGACGAAGAACAACCAGACAAAGCTGGTGCCGAAGAACACGCCGATATAGCCAAGCAGACCGAGCAGCGCCGTCAGTTTGATCCAGACGACACGACGATTGGTTCTATCCGCCAGCCAGCCCCAGAAGCTGGGGGAAAAGATTCTGCTGACCTGGAACAGCGAGAGCAGAACACCGATCTCGACCGCGGAAAAGTTGACGGACTTGAGGTACAAGCCCCAATACGGCACGAACGCACCGACGAACATGTAATAGGTGAAGTAGAAACTGGAAAGCCGCCAATACGGGAATCTTTGCATATCGGCGGCTTTAAGGGTGTTGCCTGCGAACGTCGGAACGCGTCAGCTCAAATCTTCGGCGTATTACAGACAACATCAGCGCACTGCGCGCGATGGCGCAGCGCATGATCGATCAGGACCAGCGCCAGCATCGCCTCGGCGATTGGCGTGGCACGCACGCCGACACAAGGATCATGACGACCGGTGGTCTGCATGGTGACGGCATTACCCTGCTTGTCTATGGAACGGCGTTCCTGTGGGATGCTGGACGTCGGTTTCAGGGCAATGTGCACTTCAATATCCTGCCCGGTGGAGATGCCACCGAGCAAGCCGCCGGCATGATTGGTAACAAAACCTTCCGGCATCATTTCGTCGCTGTGCACGGAACCGCGCTGAGCAATGCTGGCAAACCCGGCACCGATCTCGACACCCTTCACCGCATTGATGCTCATCATGGCATAAGCGATCTCGGCATCCAGCCTGTCATAAACCGGCTCACCCCAACCGACGGGCACGCCCTGCGCCACGACGGAAATACGGGCGCCGACGGAATCGCGCTCGTTGCGGATATTGTCGAGATAGGCTTCCAGCTCCGGCAATATGTCGCGATTGGGCGAGAAGAACGGGTTTTCGTTGACCGCATCCCAACTCTGGAAGGGAATCGAAATCTCGCCCAGCTGGCTCATATAGCCACGAATCTCCACACCATAGCGCTGCTTCAGCCACTTCTTGGCAATCGCACCT
>PHCM01000248.1 GCA_002842255.1 Betaproteobacteria bacterium HGW-Betaproteobacteria-2
GCAGAATAAGCGCTGCGTGTATGAAAAAAGCCCCGAGTTTCGGGGCTTTTTTATTTGCGTTAAGATGGCCGTATATGACGACTCAGGATTTTGATGCCATTATTCCCGCACCATTCGGCGCTATCGGTATCCGTACGCGGGATGATTTTTTGCTGGGCGTAGAGTTGATGCCGGAGCAACGGGCCGAGAAAATCCCGCAGCATCGTTTCGCACAATCTGTCATCAGGCAACTCCAGCAGTACCTCAATAATCCTGGCACTTCCCTGGATATTCCCTGTGCTGTTCAAGGCACACCTTTCCAGAAGCGCGTGTGGCAAGCGATTGCCCGCATTCCGGCTGGAGAAACGCTGACCTACAGTGAGCTGGCAAGAATGGCGGGCTCCGGTCCACGTGCAGTGGCCAACGCTTGTGGCGCCAATCATGTGCCGCTCGTGGTGCCATGCCATCGTGTGGTGGCAAAACATGGCCTGGGTGGTTTCATGCAGGGGCAGGAAAGCGGCCTGAGAATCAAGCGCTGGCTTTTGAATCACGAGCGGCAGCGTTGAATCCGTCCAACCTGGAACTGGTGGATCGTTTTATCGACCACCTCTGGCTGGAAGACGGCCTGTCAAAAAATACCCTGGTCAGCTACCGGCTGGACCTGACGGCGTTTGCCGAATGGCTGGAAAAAGACGCCAAAAAGGATCTGAATCAGGCGCAACAGGCGGATATCCAGCAATACCTTGCCGTCAGGTTTCCGCAAAGCAAGCCCCGCAGCATCAGCCGCTTGATTGCCACTTTGCGGCGCTATTACCGCTATGCCCTGCGGGAAAACCAAGTAGTCGTTGACCCTACCGTGCAGATCGATGCGCCCAAGCTGCCGCGCTCCCTGCCGAAAAGCCTGAATGAAGATGAGGTTGAGTCATTGCTCAATGCGCCCGATCTAGGCCAGTCGTTAGGGCTACGCGACCGAGCCATGCTGGAGATACTGTATGCTTGCGGTTTGCGGGTATCGGAGCTGGTGGGGCTGAAAGTGACGGAGCTCAGCATGCAGGAAGGCGTCATCCGCGTCACTGGCAAGGGCAGCAAAACCAGGTTGGTGCCCATGGGTGAAGAGGCGGTGGATTGGGTCGCCCGCTATCTGAAAGAGGCCCGTCCGGAGATTCTGCAAAAGCGCTTGAGCGACAGCTTGTTCGTTACCCAACGAGGGGAGGCTATGACACGACAAGCGTTCTGGTATCTGATCAAACGCTATGCCTTGCTGGCGGGAATTCATAAACCGATGTCGCCACATGTGCTGCGCCATGCATTCGCCACGCATTTGCTGAACCATGGGGCCGATTTACGGGTAGTACAGATGCTGCTCGGCCACGCCGATATCTCGACTACGCAGATTTATACGCACGTGGCGCGAGAACGCCTGAAACAGCTACATGCAGTTCATCATCCCAGGGGCTAGGAGTTCTATCGACTAACGTCGATAGTCTCAACGGCCTGATCATGACGGGAATCTTTCACTTTTCTGATGGTATGGAATCCTGCAGAGTTTGATGTTTGCAAAATGAGTGCTGGCAATCCCTATCCAGCATCAGAACCGGAGTCCATGCATGCAACCAGTTACAATGGGTAGTGAAAATTTCAAGCAGCTAGTTGAGTCCAACGATTTCGTCATTGTCGACTTCTGGGCAGAATGGTGCGAACCATGCAAGCATTTTGATGAAGTTTATGCGCGGGTGGCGGCGCAACATCACGATATCGTTTTTGGCAAGCTGGATGTAGATGCTCATCCGGGCATTGCGCGGCAGTTTGATGTGAAACAGATTCCTTGTGTGGTTGCCATCCGCGAACAGGTGATCGTCGATGGTCAGGTCGGCGAAATGAGTGCAAGTGAATTCGATAATCTGATTAAAACCTGGCGCGCATTTGACCTTGTGGCCATTAGCGAGCATTTCAAAAAGCAGTCGGCCTGATCTAAGTGAACGGGCAAGCCGTGCTCAGGCCTTGTTGCGTTCGATAATGACGCCCAGCGCCTTGAGTCCCGGCAATATGCCGGGCTTGGCCACCTTGATCCTGACCCAGGGCGTCTCAAATTCATTGAGGATAAGTTGGCAGACATGTTCCGCCAGTGCCTCGACCAGCTTGAAGCTATGCTCTTTCAGTGTTTCACGGATGCGCGCAACGACCTTGCCATAATCTATCGTATCTTCGATGGCATCGGTCTGGCATGAACGGCTATGCGGCATGCCGATTTCGATGTCGAGAATGATGGTTTGCGGTGTCATCCGCTCCCAATCCGGTACGCCCAGTTTGGTCTCGACCCTGACTTCG
>PHCM01000249.1 GCA_002842255.1 Betaproteobacteria bacterium HGW-Betaproteobacteria-2
CATTTTCGCCTTCCAGCACCTGAATCATGACGGGGCCGGAAATCATGAACTTGACCAGGTCATTGAAGAACGGACGCTCTTTATGCACAGCGTAAAAGCCTTCTGCCTCAGCTTGAGACAGTTGCGCCATCCTGGCAGCAACGATTTTCAAACCATTGGTTTCGAAACGTGAATAGATCTTGCCGATCACGTTCTTGGCAACTGCATCTGGTTTGATGATGGATAAAGTGCGTTCTACAGCCATGTTAACTCCGATAAATTGATGAAACAGATGAAAAAAACGGGGCACTAATTTGCGTGCAAATTACAGGGTGTGCAAAGACCGTTAAAATACCATTTTAACGGTCTTAAATAAACCTTTACGGATGATTTAAGCGCAAATCCGGCGCCTATCCGGCAAGTGCATGGCGCTGTCGACGTGCTTCGTAAAGACAAATACCGCTGGCCACTGAAACGTTCAGGCTTTCAACCGAACCGAACATGGGAATGCTGACCAGCGCGTCACAGGTTTCGGCAGTCAGACGACGCAAGCCGCTACCTTCCGCCCCCAGCACCAGCGCAACCGGCCCGCTCAATTCCATGCTGAAGAGGTCATGTTCCGCTTCGGCCGCTGCACCGACCAGCATGACGCCGGCTTCCTTCAATTCCCGCATCGTGCGCGCCAGATTGGTGACTGCGATAAACGGCACAGTCTCCGCCGCACCGGAAGCTACCTTGCGCACGGTGGCATTGAGGCCGACGGCGCGATCCTTGGGCGCAATCACGGCATGCACTCCCATCGCATCAGCAACGCGCAGGCATGCACCGAGATTGTGCGGATCCTCGACACCGTCCAGAATCAGGAAGAACGGCGGTTCCTTGAGGTCCGACTCCAGAATATCATGGATGTCCTTGTACGGAATCGGTGCATCGATCACGCGGGCAATCACGCCCTGATGCCGGCCATTGATACCGGCCAGCCCATCCAGCCGCGATCTCTCGACCTGCATGCACCTGACACCGGCACTATCTGCCATACTCAATAGATCCTTCATCCGGGCATCGACGCGGTCGCGGTCGATCAGAATCTCCTGCACACTGGTGGCATGCTGCCTTAATCGGCTCAATACGGCATGAAAGCCGAACAAAATACGGGTATCGCTCATTTACTATTAACGCCTTGATGTCTATTTTCTTGGGGATTTTCTTGCCTGACTTGCCGGCTTTTTCCTGCTGCTCTTGCTTTTGGTCGGAGCGCTTTTTGCGGGCGCACTCTTGGTTGGTGTTTTCTTGCCTGTTGTTTTCTTGCTTACAACTTTGTGGCTTCCGGCCTTTTGACCAGCCGGACTTTTACCGACAGCCGGGCGTGGCTTTCTGCCGGTCGCTATTGGCGCGGCAATATCCGAAACCGATCTGCCAACTTGTGGTCTGGATGGCCTTCCGCCCTGCACGACTTTTGCCTCACCTTCAGCAACTGCACCCGACGCCGCAAGCGGTGCTGCCAGAACAAAGTCTATTTTACTGGTTTCCAGGTCGACCCGGCTGATTTTTACGCGCAGCCTGTCACCCAGACGATAACGCACACCCGTGCGCTCGCCTGCCATCTCGTGCCGTGCCTTGTCGTAGTTGAAGTAGTCGTTACCCAACTCGGTCACATGCAACAGACCTTCGACATAGACGCCATCCAGCGCCACAAACAGGCCAAAGCTGGTGACACCGGCGACCGTGCCGTCGAATTCCTCGCCTATCTTGTCCTGCATGTAGTAACACTTGAGCCAGGCCTCCACATCGCGTGTCGCATCATCTGCGCGGCGCTCCGTGATTGAGCAATGCTGGCCCAACTCCTGCCAGTCGCCGGCCTTGTATTTCTCGCCATGCAGCACAGCCTTGATGGCGCGATGGATCAGCAGGTCAGGATAGCGCCGGATGGGCGATGTGAAGTGCGTATAAGACTCGTACGCCAGGCCGAAGTGGCCGATATTGTCCGGGCTGTAGACCGCCTGTTGCATCGATCTCAGCAGCACGGTCTGCAGCAGTTGTTCATCCGGCCGGCCGCGGAACTGCTCCAGCAGCTTGCCGTAGTCCTTGGCATGCGGGCTGTCGCCGCCACCCACGCCGAAGCCGAACTCGCCCATAAAGGTGCGCAGGGCTTCGAGTTTTTCCGGAGTCGGCCCTTCATGGATGCGGTACAACGCAGGATGTTCATGCCCCTTGAGGAAATCCGACGCGCAGACATTGGCTGCCAGCATGCACTCCTCGATGATGCGATGCGCCTCGTTACGCACCACGGCCTCAATCCGCTCGATCTTGCCGTTA
>PHCM01000250.1 GCA_002842255.1 Betaproteobacteria bacterium HGW-Betaproteobacteria-2
CAACGGCTCGGTGCGTGCCATTGATAATCATCTGTTGATTTCCGCCAGCCCGGAGCAGTTGGTTCAGATTGAAACCGTAATAGCGCGGCTGGATGTGATGCGCCAGAATGTCAGAATCACGGTCAGTCATGCTTCTGATCTGCAGTTGCAGCAGCGTGGAGCAGCGGTCAGTGGCAGAGCAAGTGCTGGCGATGTGGAAGTTGTTGTTCCGCCGGCAGTAGGCGACGGGGTCGGTTTGCAGGTTTATGACAGCAATACCCGCAGCCGTGATACCGGTACCGAGTTCCTGACAGTGCTGGACGGAGAACAGGCATTTATCCGCGTTGGCCAAATCGTGCCGTTTACCCAGCGATGGATTTTGTTGACCAGGCGCTATGCCATTGTGCAGGAGAGTGTCGAGTTTCAGGACATCACAACCGGCTTCGCGGTCAGGCCACACTATATTGGGGATCAAGTGGAACTGGAGATCACGCCCAGAATTGCACGGTGGAATCAGGCGGGATTTATCGATTTCGAGGAGCTGAGCACGATAGTACGCGTGTCACCGGGCGAGTGGTTTGATCTTGGCAGTACGATGCAGGCCCACGATGAAGTCAGCCAGGCTATTCTGGCGGGCGAACAGCGTGCAGAGCGCAGAAATTCGACGCTGCGTATCAAGGTCAATTGAAGTTCATGTTGTCGATTGGCGACAAAAAATATTCCGGAACTATCTAAAAACACACTGTTTTTTTATTTCAGAACTGCTAGAATTCGCGCACTCGGGAAGTGATGTTGACGCTATCGTCTGACTTGATCAAATAAACCTTCCGTGCCAGGCCAAATTTTTTTAACACATGATATAAGGGAAATAAAAATGACACGTTCCGCTCTGTTAGCTGCACTTCTGGCTCTTGCTTTGACTGCTTGCGGTCAAAAGGAAGAAGCTGCTCCAGTTGAAGAAGCACCTGCTGTTGAAGAAGTTGCTCCAGTTGCTGAAGAAGCGACTGAAGAAGTGGTAGTTGAAGAAGCGACTGAAGAAGTTGTTGTTGAAGAAGCTCCTGCTGAAGAAGCTGCTGCTGAATAATTGATTTCAGCATTTTGCAGTCTGATTTGACTGCAGATCAGCAAAAGAAAAAGCCGGCTTCAATGCCGGCTTTTTCCATTTCAATGATTGCAATTCCCGATTATTTCAGCATGCGCCAATCAAATCCGACCGATTGATCAGCAATCCCTATCCATTCCTCTTTGCAGTTCAGCACCTCGCTGAGTGCCTTTCTTGCCAGTGCTGGGTGATTGTTCTTGGCACTCAGGTGCGCGGCAATAATGTGCTGCAGTTTGCTGTTGTCCAGTCTTGACAGCAGCTCCGCGGCACTGGCGTTATCCAGATGACCGAGTCGGCTTTTGACGCGTTGCTTGAGCGGTCTCGCGTAAGGACCGTTCATCAGCATATCAATATCGTGGTTGCATTCCAGCATTAATGCATCACAGCCGCTTAACATCTGTTCGATGTGGGAGGTGGATGCGCCAGTGTCGGTCAATACGCCGAGTTTTTTACTGCCATCGCTGAAAGTGAATTGCACGGGTTCGCGTGCATCATGCGGAACCGGGAACGGATGAACTTCAAGATCTTGTATCGTTAGAGCCTCATGGCTATCGATGAGCCGCATCTTGAACTCGGATTGGCTGGGGAAATAGCGTTCGGACATGGTGAGTGTGCCATGTGTCAGCCAGACGGGGATCCGGTATTTATTGGCGAATTTGAAGACGCCACCGGCATGATCATCATGCTCGTGCGTGACCAGTATGCCGTTCAGGCTCTCTGGCGCAATGTCATATCTGGCTAGTCGATTGACTATCTCGCGTATCCCGAATCCGCAGTCAAGAAGCAGGCGCGTTCTGCCTGCTTCTACTATCAATGCGTTGCCGGCACTGCCGCTGCCAAGTGATGCAAAACGCATGGCAGCGGATTCTCTACCTCAGCTGCTCATAGAGCAGGGTGGTGATGCGGTTGGCAGTACTGGAGGTATCACGCGATCCATTCTGTCTGACGACGACGACGTCTGAGCCACCGGCTTCATTATTGTCGACCTTGATGCGATAGATATTCTCACGTTGGGCTTCGTCCTGAGGTGCTTCCCAGAACTTCATGTACTCGCCCAGCGGCACACCTTTCTCTTCGGCTGCTGCTGCAGCTTCTTTCGCTTCCGGGGTAGGTTCCGGTTTTTCTTCTTCCGCTTTCTTGTCGTCGCTGCCCCAGAATTTCAGTGATTCCAGCAGCCCTTTCTTCTTGCCGCTACTTT
>PHCM01000251.1 GCA_002842255.1 Betaproteobacteria bacterium HGW-Betaproteobacteria-2
ACCACAACGAACAGATCGCCATGCTGGAAAATGCTGTGCTGGAGCGGCCGGTAGAGGTCTTTGCCAAAATGAACAACGGCATGAACCGGCTTGGTTTCAGACCTGAGCATTACGCGCCAGCCGTAACACGGCTGGCTGGCTGTGCGAATGTGGCGCAGATCACCCTGATGACGCACTTCGCAACAGCGGATGAGCACCCGGGTGTGGATGAGCCTTTGAAACTGTTCCATCAGGCAACGCAGGGGCTGAGCTATCCGGTTTCGCTGGCCAATTCTGCCGCCATATTCCGCCACCCGGAAACCCACGCCGACTGGATCCGCTCCGGCATCATGCTGTATGGCGCCAGCGCAGTCGCCGGTACTTCGGCGCAGTCCTATCAATTGCGTCCGGCGATGACACTCAGTAGCGCAATCATTGCAGTGCAGGATATCCGGCCGGGCGAGAGCGTCGGTTACGGCAACCGTTTTACGGCGGCCAGGAACACCCGCGTCGGAATTGTTGCCTGCGGCTATGCCGACGGCTATCCGCGCCATGCGCCGAATGGCACGCCGGTGATGGTGGCTGGCCAATTGACGCAGACCATCGGACGGGTCTCCATGGATATGCTGTTCGTCGACCTGACTGATATACCGGGTTCCGGTGTCGGTAGCCCGGTCGAGCTATGGGGTGCGCAACTGCCGGTCGATACGGTGGCGGAGAAAGCCGGCACCATAGGCTATGAGCTGCTATGCGCGCTGTCACCCCGTGTGCCGGTGAGGGTACTCAAGGATGGCTAAGGCAAAGACAGTCTACACCTGCACTGAATGTGGCGGTCAATCGCCCAAGTGGCAGGGGCAATGTCCGGGTTGCAATGCCTGGAACACGCTGGTGGAAACCATTGCCGAAACTCCGACGGCAAACCGCTATGCGGCTTTGGCCCAAACCGCAGGCTTGCAGAAGCTGGCCGATGTCGAAGCGGCGGAGATTCCGCGTCAGCTTTCCGGTATCAGCGAGTTCGATCGCGTACTCGGTGGTGGGTTGGTGCCGGGCGGTGTGGTGCTGATTGGCGGCGATCCCGGTATCGGCAAATCCACCTTGCTCTTGCAGGCGCTGTGTCATGTCGGCACGCAGAGAAAAGCACTTTACGTCAGCGGCGAGGAATCCGCCCAGCAGATCGCCATGCGCGCCAAGCGTCTGGGACTGGATGCCAGCCCGATCGACTTGCTGGCCGAGATCCAGCTGGAAAAGATTCTGGCGACCCTGCAAAGTCATAAGCCGGAGATCGCAGTCATCGATTCGATTCAGACGGTCTACTCGGAGGCCTTGCAGTCGGCCCCGGGATCGGTCGCGCAGGTGCGCGAGTGTTCTGCGCAGCTCACCCGCGCCGCCAAACAACTGGGCATTACCGTCATCCTGGTTGGCCATGTCACCAAGGAGGGTTCGCTGGCAGGCCCGCGTGTGCTGGAACACATCGTCGATACCGTGTTGTATTTCGAAGGCGACCCCAATTCCAGCTTCCGCCTGATCCGCGCCTTCAAGAACCGTTTTGGCGCAGTGAATGAGCTGGGCGTGTTCGCCATGACCGAAAAGGGCTTGCGCGAGGTCAGTAATCCTTCCGCACTGTTTCTTTCGCATCATGCGGAGCAGGTGGCCGGTTCCTGCATCACGGTCACGCAGGAAGGCACCAGACCCTTGCTGGTCGAGGTGCAGGCCTTGGTCGATGAAGCGCATGCGCCCAACCCCAAGCGTTTGTGTGTCGGTCTCGAACAGAACCGGCTGGCAATGTTGCTGGCGGTGCTGCATCGTCATGCCGGCGTCGCCTGTTTCGATCAGGATGTCTTCGTCAACGCGGTCGGTGGGGTCAAGATCAGTGAGCCTGCAGTTGATCTGGCTGTGCTTTGTTCAATCGTTTCTTCTTTAAAAAACAAACCACTGGACAATAAACTTATTGTTTTTGGTCAAGTTGGGTTGGCCGGAGAAGTGAGGCCGGTGCAACGCGGACAGGAGCGACTGAAGGAAGCCGCCAAGCTGGGATTTACCAAAGCCATCGTGCCCAAGGCCAATGCGCCGAAACAGGCGATCAAGGGGCTGGAGGTACTGGGGGTGGAGCGTCTGGAGCAGGCCTTGAATCACCTGCGCAATACCTGAATTACTGACCAAACACCTGGCCGCGATCATTCCTGCTATCCGGCCCCATCAGGTAAACATAATGTTCCATCAGACTGTCCGCAGTGGGCAGCTCTGCATGCATCTCACCCGGATGACTCTTCTTGCGTTGCGGTGACTGGATG
>PHCM01000252.1 GCA_002842255.1 Betaproteobacteria bacterium HGW-Betaproteobacteria-2
CAGGTCGGCGAGATGGGCGCCGGCTGGTGCCCACCAGGCGTGCTCGGCATCGGCATCGGCGGCACGGCGGAAAAAGCCGTGCTGCTGGCGAAGGAAGCGCTGATGGAAGAGATCGACATGCCGGCGTTGAAAGCGCGCGGCCCGCGCAACCGCATCGAAGAACTGCGTATCGAGATATTCGACAAGGTCAATGCACTGGGTATAGGCGCGCAGGGTCTGGGCGGCCTGACCACGGTGCTCGATGTGAAAATCCTTGATTACCCGACGCACGCCGCTTCCTTGCCGGTCGCGGTGATACCCAATTGCGCTGCCACGCGCCACGCACACTTCACACTGGATGGTAGCGGACCGGTGACGCAGACACCGCCAAGGCTCAGCGACTGGCCGCAGGTGGCATGGGCACCTGATCCGCAAGCAAGACAGGTGAATCTGGATACATTGACTGCGAGCGACATCGAAAGCTGGCGGCCGGGTGAAACCCTGCTGCTGACGGGCAAACTGCTGACTGGTCGCGACGCCGCGCACAAGCGTATCGTCGAGCAGCTTGCCGCGGGCAAGCCGTTACCGCAAGGCCTGGATTTTACCAATCGTTTCATCTATTACGTCGGCCCGGTCGATCCGGTCGGCGATGAGCCGGTCGGCCCGGCCGGCCCAACCACGGCGACACGCATGGACAAGTTCACCGAGACCATGCTGGCAAAGACCGGCCTGCTAGGCATGATCGGCAAGGCGGAGCGCGGTGAGGCGGCGATTGAAGCGATACGTCGCCATCGTTCGGTCTATCTGATAGCGGTTGGCGGTGCGGCTTATCTGGTGGCGAAATCGATCAAGTCCGCCCGCGTGCTGGCATTTGCTGAACTTGGCATGGAGGCGGTCTACGAGTTCGAGGTGAAGGAAATGCCGGTGACGGTGGCTGTTGATAGCTGCGGTAATTCCATCCATGAAAGCGGGCCGCAGCAGTGGCGTGGCATTGCAATCAATGCCACAGGCTGATTTCTGCGGGCAATAAAAAAGGCTGACAAAGGTCAGCCTTTTTTATTGATTGGTGCAGCCTAGTGCGCCTTTGCCGTTGAATGCGCCATCAGTTTGTCGATATAGGCAATCGATACGGCCGAGATGACGAATGCCATGTGGATGATGGTTTGCCACATGATGGTGTGTTGATCCAGGTTGTGGGCGTTGATGAAGGTCTTAAGCAGATGGATCGAGGAAATGCCGATGATGGCGGTGGCCAACTTGACCTTGAGCAGGTTGGCGTTGACGTGCGACAGCCAGTCTGGCTCATCCGGGTGACCGCTGAGATTGAGGCGAGAAACAAAGGTTTCATAGCCGCCGACGATGACCATGATCAGCAAATTGGAGATCATGACGACGTCGATCAGGCCCAGTACGATCAGCATGATGTCGGCTTCGGCCAGGTGTGGCACTTTTTCCACCAGATGGGTCAATTCGACCATGAAGTGGAATACGTAGACGGCCTGCGCAACGATGAGGCCCAGATAGAGGGGTACTTGCAGCCAGCGGCTACCGAACAGGATGGTGCTCATCGGGCGCAGGCGAGGTGGAACGTTTTGTTCTTGCATAATATTCCTGAGAAACGGGGATGAAAAATGACAGCCGCAAATGATATCAAAAGTGGCTGGCACAAATATGATTATTTGCACAGCAGCCAAGACTGCTTTAACGGATTTTTGTTCCTGCTATGCAGTTACAATGCATGTCCTATGCAAAATGCCTTGTTAAGCCTGCGTACATTCTTGCCGGTGATCGCCTTTTTTGGCGGATTCATCTGGGACACGCTTACCATCGGGCGCCATGTCGGCGTCTGGGATCTGTTCATTCTGGCCGGTTATCTTGCCTGTGCTGCGGCCATGCTCTGGTGGCTGGGCTATCGCCATAGTCTGCAATTGGAACCCTCGAAACTGGAACGGATTCCCTATCTGGCCTTGCAGTTCCTGTTTGGCGGACTGTTCAGCGCGCTGTTCATTTTTTATATCAAGAGCGCCAGCCATGTACTTGCCTTGTTATGGACGCTGGGCTTGGCTGTGCTGCTTGTAGCCAACGAATTCATTGAAGACAAATACCGGCGCTTTACGCTGACATGGACCATTTTCGGCCTGTGCGCGATTCTGCTGTTCAACTTTCTGCTGCCTTTCATCATGGGCAGCATTCATTTCAACTGGTTTTATCTCAGCACATTTGCCGGTGCGTTACTGGTTTACGGTCTGCGCCAGGTCACTCCCGGTCGTCCCGGACGTATCGGGC
>PHCM01000005.1 GCA_002842255.1 Betaproteobacteria bacterium HGW-Betaproteobacteria-2
ACCGAAGAAGTGACCAAGGTCATGGCCGAAGTGGGTTGGGAAGTCGGCGTCGAACTGGCCAAGGAAAAAGGCCCGGCACCGATCATGGATGAAGAGTTCATCATCACCGCCGACATGCTGGCCAAGCGTCCTGAAATGAAGGCCGACGGCATCAAGCTCGGAGCCAAGGTCAAGGGCAAGGTGCTGATGGGCCTGTACAGCAAGTACATGCAGCAGTTCCCGGAAGCCCTGCGCAAGGAGATCGCCAAGAACGGCGTGCGCTTCACGCACCATAGTTCGATCGCACCGACCGGCACCATTTCACTGTCACTGGCCAACAACGCCAGCAACGGTATCGAACCGTCATTCGCCCACCACTATGCACGCAACGTGATTCGCGAAGGCAAGAAGTCGAAAGAAAAGGTCGACGTCTTCTCCTACGAACTTCTGGCCTACCGCGAGTTGGTCAACTCAAGCGCCATGCCGTTCTCCGACAAGCCGGAAGAACAGCTGCCGGACTACTTCCTCGATTCCTCCACGATCCAGGCCAAGGCCCACGTGGATATTCAGGCCGCCGCGCAGAAATGGATCGACAGCTCGATTTCCAAGACCATCAACGTGCCGACCGACTACGATTTCGAGGACTTCAAGAACATCTACCTCTACGCCTACGATAAGGGCCTGAAGGGCTGCACCACCTTCCGCTTCAACCCGGAAGCCTTCCAGGGCGTGCTGGTGACCGAGAAAGATCTGGAAAACACCACCTACAAGTTCACGCTGGAAGACGGCACCGTCATCGAAGCCAAGGGCAACGAGGAAATCGAGTATGACGGCGAGATCCATTCCGCTGCCAACTTGTACGATGCAATGAAGGAAGGTTACTACGGCAAGTTCTGATTAAACTGAGAACAGTAAACAAAAAGGCCGGAAGCAATACGCTTCCGGCCTTTTTACTTGGTCTCTACACCAGACTAAATCACCAACGGACTGGAATAATGATACTGCACCCCCTCAAGCGTGACATCCAGCCCCCCGAGCCGAATACCCAGCAGTTCAAGCAAAGGGTCCAGCAGTACACGGCCGATCTCGCCTAGCAGCGGGCTGATAACAGCAGACACCACATCGTTGACCAGCCCCAGATTGAGTATGCTCAACACCGTAATATCCAGTGCGCCAGATTGACTCAGGGCATTCTGCAGACTGCTGCCGAGCGGACTGGTTACCGTCTGGAGCTGCGGCAAGTCGTCAGCTACAGGATGCGCCACACTAAAATCGAGCGTTTCGCTGCCGGGCGGTTGAACCGGCAGATCAAGGCCGATATCGGCAATCGGAATGCCTGGAATCAACGGCAGATTAAGCGTGCTGATACGGGCAGGGCCAGTACCGGCCGTATTAGTCAAAGTGATGGAGGCTATGCCAGGCTGGGCAGCAATCTGCACATCGGTCGATGTATCGCCGCTATCGATTGCAAGCAAGTCTGCACTGCCCTGCGCAACTTCGATGTTAAGTGACAGGTCAACTCTTGCCAGCAATGGAATATTCACGACTACCGGCACCTGCACACGAACCTCTGCAGTCTTCATGCTGGTGCAGATCGTCCCGTCGGCATTTGCCGGCGGGCCGAGCGCCATTTGCGGCGGTTCGACCACGGTGACCAGCGCATTGATGCTGGCAATTGAAGCCAGGTTGATGCCCAGCGGCAGAGTCACGGCATGCGTACCGTTGGCCACCAGCACGCTGGTGGTGATTAACGAGAGCGCATTGAGGCCTACTGTGGCAGCCGCATTTGCCTCCGCTGTCGTCACTGCGAGCACATCGCCCAACCGCAGACTCAAGTCGCGCACCGCCGCGTTGGCAATGCTTTGCATGGCAGCAATTGCCTGCACATCGGCTGCGCCGTTTGCGGTAGCCGCATCGACGAAGATTTGCAACAACTCCGACACCTGCACGCTGGAATTGAGCAAATCCTCATAATTGCCTGCATCTGCTGACACCTGCAGCAGGTCCTGCAGGGTAATGTTGGTCTGGGCAATCCCTTGATAACCGATTACACCGAGATTGAGCGGTGCGCCCAACATGTTACCCAAAAGTGCGTTGAGCAACACAGAGTCCTCGCTATTCAGGCTTGCCGTATAGCTACCGGCGCTGAATGCGGCCAGGGAAGGATCCGCAAGCGAGACCGCTTCTGCGGAAAGCATGATATTGCCACCGAACAGCCCGCCTGCAACCAGACTCCTGGGAACCTCCTGGGTGGCACGTACATAGACCGCCGCGGCTCCGTCGCCTGAGATGAACTCACGTATGCCGCTGCTGGAGTTGGCACTACCCAGATCGACCAGATTGGGACTGTTGGCCAGATTGCCGGCGTAGCCGTTATTCGCTGCGGCTGCCTGCGCCGCGGCCAGCGCATCCGTCACATCGGCAGCACAACCCAGGCTACGGGCTGCCTCAATTGCCGCGATATCGGCAATCACCTGCAAATTTTTCTGTTGCATCCACAAACGCCCGCTATCCACTGCCAGCGCAGTGAACAATATCGCCATCAGCAACGTCAGCGTACCCATCAGACCGATGGCGCCGCGCTGGCGGTGCAGGTTAGTTGTCGGTAAACGACTCATGTTCGTAATATTCAGGAATCGGCTTGCCGAAGCTGTCTATATAGCGCTTATGTATCTTCTCCATTGCTTCACCGGAGAGCGGTTGCGGCTGTTTGGATGCTTCCTGTCCGCTGCTCTGCAGATCCATCCAGGCGCGCGTGGCAGTTGTCGACGGGGTCTGCTGCCCGGCTGGCAGCTGTTCAGCCATGTCTTCGGCGCGGGCTGCTGCGGCACTGAGCATGAACACCAATGTCAGCAAGATTTTGCGGTTCATCATTGCACTCCTGTTCTTTCCTGATTGATATTTGCATGCGACAGGGGCTGGCGGGCCATCTCCTGCAAATGCGTCATCTCTTCCGCAGTAACGCCGAATTGGCGGGCAAATGCCTGCGCGCGCTGATCGTCGCCATTGCGATAAAGCAACAACAATAAATTGTGCGCCGCCTGTCGATAATCGGCGACCAGTTCGACGGCTGTCAGAAACTCATGCAGCGCCGCATTGCCCTTATCGGCCAGCATCAGCATGTAGCCGTAATCATTGCGAATGGTATGTTCTGTCGGCAGCGCTGCACTGGCCATGCGCAAATGTTCGACTGCTTCCTGTATATTGCCGGCGTTGGCGGCTATCAGCCCCAGGCCCCGATAGGCATAGCCGGAAACGCAGGTACTCAACAATTTACGGTAAATCTGTTCGGCCTGCTCTTCCCGTCCGCTCTGCCGCAAACCATCCGCGCGCAGCACTTCAGCCTGCGGGTGTGCAATTCCGCTCGCATCAAGAAAGGCCAGCGCCGCGTGCGGCTTGCCGTCTGCCAGCGTCTGGCGTATCAGGCCGAGATTGGTAGCATCTTCGGCCGGCAATTCGGCACATGCGGCATTTCTGGCCTTGGCCGGTTGGCGACTCTGCTGATTACTCATCATTTCTGCAGCTGCCAATAGCGGCGATGCCAACAGGCATACCAGACCGAGCAGGCCGAACCAAATCCTCAAATTGAATCGCAGATACTTCATGCCAGACCTTTCAGCGCCCTGACCAACCCCATGAAGCCCGGGCCTGCCAGAAAGATAATGAGTGCGGGAAACAGAAACAGCATCATGACAATCGTCATCTTCGCCGAGAGCTTGCTGACATATTCACGCAGTTCTGACACCTGCCGCTGCTCCAGCAGTTCAGCATATTCAGCCAGTGACTCACTGATATTGCCGCCATATTTCGTCACCTGCTTCATCATGGCCACCGTATCATTCAACTCCGGCACATCGAGCGGCGCCGCCATCTCGGCAAGTGCCTCCCCGCGTTCCTGACCGGCGCGGATGCGAACCAGCACCTGCCGCAGCTCATGTGCAATATTCGGTATCAGCTCATGTCCCTGATCTTCGGTCACATGCAGTATATGTTCAAGCGACAATCCCGCATCAAACAGCATGCGCAAAAGATGCAGCCAGGTAAGGACTTCGCGGCGAATTGCCACTTGTCGACTCCTGGCTTTCCAGCGCAAGAAACGCCGGATACCAACAAACAGCAAGCCAAAGCCGAACAATACATAAAACAGCACATGCGCCAGGGTCTCACCCCGGGACATGGCATAAATACCGCTGACCAACCCGCCAATCACAGGCAGCAACCATGCTGCCAGCAAATAATAATAGCGGGACTGCTCGCCGCCCCAACCGGCCTGGCGCAAGAGACCCGGCAACTCATCCATCTCACTGCGTGAGATACGCTCCAACAGCTCATGCTGCCATTGCCCGGCATCATGGCCACCGGACTGCAGAGGGTCGTTCACTCCCTCCTGTCGAAGCACCTCACGGAAACGCTGCCTGACATGCACAGAAGTCTTGCCGCGCTGGGCAGCGATCATCACGACAGCGGCTGCCGCAATCATCAATATCGTTGTCATCCACCACCAGAAGCTCATATTCGTCAGATGCTCTTCAACATGCGCCAAAGCAGAAGTGCACCGACACCCTGCAATCCGAACGCCACCATCAGTATGGTCTTGCCTGAGTCCTCCTGCAGCATGAGGTTGATATAGTTCGGATTGACCAACATCATGTACACCGCCAGTAGAATGGGGGTCAAACCCAGCACCCAGGCGGAGATACGGGTTTCGCCCGTCATCGCCGCCAGTTCCCGCCGTGCCAGTTCCTGCTGGCGTATCATCTGCACGACCCTTTCCAGCATCTCGTTCGGGCTGCTGCCAAAACTGTTGCTTATACGCATGGCCAGAGCAATCAGGCTGAGTTCCTTGAGGTCATGTAATTCTGCCGTCTGACCAAAGCTGTCCGCCATATCGGCCCCCAGGTCGGTCTCTCGCATGATGCGATCCAGCATGTGTTTGAACGGCGGCTTGGCCTCATCGGCAGCGAGACGAATGGCGCTTTCCAGGCTGCGCCCGGTGCTGAGGCTGCGTAACCCCTGGTCAATAAACAGGGGAATCTGCGAAATCACCAAAGCCTTCTTGCGGCGCAAGCGACGATAGGGCAAAACAAAACCAAAAATCAGCACAGACAATCCAAAAAACAGGAATGCCCCAGCCCAGCCAAATAGCGCCAAGCCCATCAACCCGAATGCTATAAAAAGCAGAGGGATAATGAAGAAATGCCTTTCCTTGATTTCAAAACCGGCATAGATGGAAGCCCGCAAGCGCAGCTTCTGCCAGTTGGTCAGACGTTTGCCGGCAGGCAAGTCAACAACCGCAGCCTGTCGCAAAACCTGCTCGAAGCGTGAGTCGACCTGTTCGAGGAAATGCACATTCCTGCTGTGATAATAGAGCCAGAGTGCCAGCGCCAGTACCAGAAATGCAGCTGCGATGATAATAACCCCGATATAGTTGATTGCGATCATTGCCCGCCCGCCGTTATCGCTTGCAATTTATAATTGACCGACTGCACATTCGCCCGGACGAACTGCTTGCCTGCAACATCGTAGGCATACAACTCGCTCATGACAAACTGCCCATCACGCACGCCGGCTATCTCTGTGATCGAAACCACCTTGCGCTGACCGTTCGGCAAGCGGCTGATATGCACAACCAGTTCAATCGCTGCGGCTATCATCTGGCGCAGGGTTTTCTCAGACCCCTGAAAATTCGCCAGGCCAGCCAGCATTTCCAGACGCAGCATGGCATCCGTACAGTTATTGGCATGCAAGGTCGTCATACACCCGTCATGGCCTGTGTTCATCGCCTGCAATACATCCATGACCTCATTACCGCGCACTTCGCCAAGAACAATACGGTCCGGCCGCATGCGCAAGGTGTTACGCACCAGATCGCGAGCAGTGATTTCTCCCACACCATCAATATTATGTGGGCGCGTTTCCAGACGCACCACATGCTCATGCTTGAGTTGCAGCTCTGCCGCGTCCTCGATTGTCACGACCCGCTCATCCTGGGGAATGAAGCGGCTCAATACATTAAGCAACGTCGTCTTGCCTGAACCGGTACCGCCAGTGATGATAATGTTGCAGCGTTGCTGAACCGCAGCTGTCAGAAACGCAAGCATAGCGTCATCGAAAGAGCCCAGTTTCAACAAATCCGCTGCCAGCAATGGCTCCTTGCGAAACTTACGGATGGAAATGCAAGGGCCGTCCAGCGCCAGCGGCGGAATGATGGCATTGACGCGGCTGCCATCCGGTAAGCGCGCATCCACCATTGGGCTGGATTCGTCGATGCGACGCCCCAGCGGGGCAAGAATACGGCGAATGACGCGCAGTACATGGTCATCGTCAATAAAGCGGTAGTTCGTGCCTTCAAGCTTGCCGTTACGTTCGATAAAAATCTGGCGCGGGCCGTTAACCAGGATATCGTCGACATGATCATCATTGATCAAGCTCTCCAACGGTCCGTAACCTGCCAATTCATCGACGATTTGACCACTCAGTGTTTGCAGCTCATAACCACTGACGGGCAGACGCTTCTCGGAAATGTATTCCCGGATCTTGTTATGCACATATTCGGAAAGTCGGTCGCGGGACAGAATAAACAGATCGACATTCTCGCGCTCGATTTCTGCGATCAAATGACGATGCAACTGGAACTTCATATCCTGAAAGTCCTGATCTGCCTTCTGCTTCAGCCCGTAACTCTCTCCAAATATACTGTTAGCCATCGTTTCCGCTTTCTATGCCTTGCTGCCGTATGGAAACAAAGCCAGCACCAACCGTCGCCAAAGGTTAAGCGGCTGGCTTTCAAGCTCAGTCTCCCCGTTGACTGCGAACCTGGCCAGTTTGCGTACACTCAGGGCATAGGGATTATTCGGAGAAAGTTCATACATGCTGATGCCGGAATTCATGGTGGCGATACGCGCCATTCCGCTTGGCGCCAGCACACTCAGCAGAGGCAGTTCGAAAGATTTGGCCAGGCTTGCCGCATCCGGCTGCAGCTTTGGCAGGTAGCGGTCTATGACCAGGCCGGCATGGCCCAGGGCTACCTTTTCCTCACGCAAACGCTTGAGCAACTGGATGTTCTGCCTGCAACTCGGCAGCGTCTGCTCAATCAGCAGCATGATCTGATCGACATTGGCGAGCAGCAGGGTCAGGAGTTCAGATTGTGCAGTGCCGCCGAGATTCACCACGATATTGGCAAAATGCCTGCGCAGAGTACGCATCAATACATAGATATCCGCTGATGTGAATTGATTGGCAGGCCCCGGCTCATCGGGCAGCGACAGCACCGTCAATCCGCTCTTGTGCTTCTCGAAACCGGTCTCGATCAAGGTCGCATCCAGATGATGCAAATTATGTAACGCATCGATAAAGGTAAAAGCCGGTGTGAGTCCCAGAAAAAAAGCCGCGTCTCCATGCGGCACACCCAGATCCAGCAACAGGGTCGGCCCCGACTCCTGCACGGCAAGTGCCAGATGCATGGCCAGCATGGCAGCATCGGCACTGGGGCGGGCGCTTAGCACTGCAGTAATGCGGCCGACCGGGTTGGTGGGTGACAACTGCGCGCGGGCATCAAATGGAGCCAGCCGTTTCACTTCAGCCACCACTTCAACCGCACGAGTACCGATCTTGATAAAGTCACGCGCGCCAACGCGCATGGCTGCCAGCAGCATGTCCTGATTCACCTCGTTGCCAATGACGAATACCGGCAGGAAGGGCTTGGCTGTGATCAGCCGCTCAATCAGTATCAGCTCCTGCTGGTAATCAGCGGAATCCATCTCCAGAAAAACAGCCGAGGCAAGAAGGGAATCCGTCAACTGCAGAATCCGCTCCACTTTTACATCATCCGCAGGCACCACCTCGCCGAGCTCGGCAAGCACCCCTGTCAGCCAGTCCGTCGAACCCTGCGACCTGGTGATGGCGATGTAGCTGTTTCTTTCCGTCATTTTGCCGCTACCTGGAAACCCCTGTGGTCGGCAAACCCGTATCCGGTTTGGGACCGGTCTGGAAGAACAGCTCACTGAAACTGGGCTGATAATCACGCAGGTTACCGCCCGGCAACGCCGGCTTCTGCGCATTGCTGGCGATAGGTCGCACCAGGTATGGCGTTACCACCATCAGCAGCTCCTTGTCTTCGACATCGAACCTTGTGGAACGGAAAAATGCGCCGATGATCGGCAAGCTGCCCAGACCCGGCAACTTATCCACATCGTTCAGCGTGTTGCGGCTCACCAGTCCGCTAATCACAAAACTTTCGCCATGACCGAGCGAAACGCTGGTATCTGTCCGGCGCACACGCAGGCCCGGAACGGAAACACCACCAGTCTGCACCGCATTGGCAAAATCGAGTTCACTGACCTCTGGTGAAACCTTGAGAAAAATGCGATTGGTATCGAGCACGGTCGGCGTCAGCATCAGACGCACGCCATACTCCTTGTATTTTATGGTAACCGTACTGTCGCCGCCGGATCCACTACGTATCGGCACCGGAAATTCGCCGCCGGCAAGAAAAGTCGCACTCTGCCCGGAAATCGCCGTCAGACTCGGCTCTGCCAAGGTGTAGGCAAAACCGTTGGCTTCCAGCAAGCTTAACGCGCTCAGGAAGCCGGAGCCGGAATTACCGGCAATCAGATTGAAAGCGCTGTTGTTGGGCAGAAAGCCGGAAGCGCTGTTCAAGGTAAAACCACCGACCCCGCCTTCAATACCACTCAGGTTGCCGGGCGAACCGATGGCAAATGTCCTGTTGTCCTTGTTCCTGCCGATAAAGAAGCCGGCGCGCATCATATTCTGGCGGCTGACTTCCACCACCTTGATATCGATCTGTACCTGGGAATCAAAACCGGCCTGTGTCGCATCCAGCGGCCCCTTGCTGGCCGGATCAACAGCCTGCCTTGCCAATGCATGCTGCTCCAGCGACTCTACATCGCCCTTGATCGCGACACCGGCACCAGCCGGCATCGCCGTAATAAACCGGCTCAACTGCAGGCGCTGCTGCTCCAGGCCAATGCTGGCATTCACCACCACCTTGAGCAGGCGTGCAGGCTTGGCTGCCTTTTCGCTCTCCCACAGGGATATCTCAGTAGTGCCGACCTTCTTGCCGGTGATCAGGATATTGTGCGATGTCAGCATGGTGATACCGGCGATATCCGGATTCCCGACTGCCACCCGCTTCACCGGTTTGGTGTGGGCATAGACTTGCTGCCCGCCGGATTCCAGACTCAACTGGTCGCTATCTTCTGCAGATACCGGCAAGACAAGCAGCCCACTGCAGGCAATTACCCCCAACAAACAGTTTTTCAGAATTGACATACGTTCCCCTTCAACTGCAACTTATGCTTTCAGTCATTGTTATCTTGCAACAGTAACCACTTCCACCTGCTCACCTCTGTGAATGATGACCCGCTCACGCTTGTTAACCACGGCCGACCTTCTTGCCGGCGCAGCAGTCACTTGTTCAGCCTGGGAACCGGCTGGCGTTACCGCCACCAGACCAGCCTGAGGCTTGGCGACTTCATCAAGACGGACAAACTGATTCGCCTGATCGACATTCGAGGCTGCGGGTTGCGCTCCGCGCAATGCAAGCCGCAGCACACCGCTGCTTTCTGCCAGCATCAGGCGTGAAACCTGGTTTTCCGGAACCGCAAGAATGGCCGAGCGGCTATCCTTCTCTTTTTTCGTTTCGGTCTTTTTAGCGCCGACATTTCCGGCCAGACCGTTACTGCCGGTCGCGGTTTCAGATGGAGGACCAGTCTCGGCATCCTCAGTCAGCACCTCGCCATAAGCCAACACCTTGATATCCTTCAATACAACCTGGGCCGAGCTGACATTATCCGTCTCGCGCTCTGCACGCAGGTATAGCAGCACATCGACGCGGTCGCCGGGTTTCACAAACCCACCAACGCCAATCACCTCATTGACCTTGACTGCCACTGCCCGCTCATCCGGACCGAGCGACTGTGCAAGTGCGCCCAATGCCGGAAAGTGTTGCGGCAGGAGCGTTTCGCCAGCAGCCACGGGTTCAAGTACCATTTTCCCGAGAACATCCTGCACATATTTGTAAGCACGCGGATGCGGCTCTGTCGTTGTAGTCAGCTCCACGTCATCTATGGTCAGCAGTTTGCCTGGGGGGATCGTCTGCGTCGCCACTACCTGCGAGTAGCTCGGCGTCACCACCTTGACAGCATCTGCCGGCGGCTTGGTACTGATGCGGTAACCTATCCATGCAGTTGCAATGGCACCTACTGCGAGAATCACTGCCAGAATCCTGAGAAATGTACTATTCATGATGAAAGCCCGTCGTCATGTATGTATCGGTTAGAGATTTATCCTGGCGGTACCTGCCAGATCGTCAGGCAGTTTAGGTACCTGCCCGATAAAGGGAAGCGTCAATATCGGCACCAGGGGGTCGCTGGTATATCCTGCATATACCACCCTTACACTGAGCATGCTTGCAGGCATTTCCACCTCCACAGAGACTTTGGATTTCGAGCCTGACGGCAGCCAGTCGAGTGCCGCGTCCACCGTGGTGCGCACCTGAGGGTCAACACCGTCGTTGAAATAGGAAGCGCTGCTGCTGTATGCCAGGCGATCCACTGCAATGGCTGAGCGGGCGCCTTCTTCGGCAGCATGCATAAAGGCCGACTGCAGCATCATTACAATGGCATAGCTGACGATGGCATAGAACAAGGCGAAAAACACGATGAAGAGCAGCGCGAACTCAATGGCGACCGCGCCACGCACCGTTTTTCTGCTGCGCCTGTACCATTTTTTCATGGCTCCGGAAAAACTCATCGGCCCACCCCGATCGCCAGTAACAAACCAACCGACAAGGCGGCGCCGAACGGCAGCCATTTTTTGCGCGACACCGACCAACCAAAATGCCTGGTCAGGACCAGAAAAGCAATTGCCGCCAGGCCCGCAATCAAGCCCGCTATTACAAAGCTGAACAGGGTAATCTTCCATCCCGCCAACAGGCCGATGGCGAACAGCAGTTTGACATCTCCCGCACCCAACCAGCCGGCAAGATACGCCGGCACGGTAAACACCAGGCTCAGGCAGGCGGCCAGAACTGCAGACTGCCAGTCAGCACCGAGCACGGCATGGCCGGTTGCCAACAGAAAACCTGTCGCAAGCAACATGGCACCGAAACTGAGTATGTTCGGTATTCGTCGTGCGTTCAGGTCAGACAGGCAAACAGCCAAGGACCAGGCTGCAACCATCGCTTCAGTGGCAAGCATACAAAGCCTGCCAAATCAGGGAGTTCCTTCCAACGCACCTTGTATTTCTGTAAACAGGTTGGTGATTGCAGTATTGATAGGCTCTACGAATACGGCAATAGCGACTGCCACCATTGCCACCAGCAGGGCGTACTCGATGGCACTTGCGCCTTCTTCATCGCGACAGAAACGGATAAAACCCGCCTTTGAGAAAATCCTCATTGCAAAACCTCCATGTCAAATTCCCCCTGCATTAAAATGCTGGCCGAAAGTTTTAAGCAACCCAGCCGACCCATACACCGCCATATACTTGAGTGTATAAGTACATTATTAACCTGATTCACCAACAGACACAAGCGCGCGCCGCAAAATATAAAGCCCTTCCTCAATTGCCCAACATTCAATATTCTGACAACTCACACGGGCATGACGCCTCATGTAAATGCTTAGTCTGGCATCGCCATGCCTTGCATAACCTCCAGCCGGCAACAACCCGCATAGCCATCTCAAGCAACGACCTGAACATGACAATTCCCGCTACATAATGTATGCAAAAACCACATTAATACTATATGATGTGGTCTACCGGTTTCGCATCAAAGTGATCTGAACAGCCTTTATCATTGCAAACCGACTTGGCGGAACAACTTTGGGAGAACACTCATGGCAATCAAAATCGAAAAAAAAATCACCGGCTACAACGTTGTCACCGAAGAAGACAAAGCAAAGGCCGCTGAAGCCGAACTGCTGGCATCACAAAAAACTGCCGAAATCCTGCAACTGGGCGAGCCGCTGAGCCGCCCGGAAAAACTGGTCGGCAACACCTACAAGATCAAGACCCCGGTGACCGAACACGCGCTCTACATCACCATCAACGACGTCGTCATGAACGAAGGCACCCCGCAGGAACACCGCCGCCCGTTCGAGATATTCATTAACTCCAAGAACATGGACCACTTCCAGTGGATCGTCGCTCTCACCCGCGTCATGTCCGCCGTGTTCCGCAAGGGTGGTGACATCACTTTCCTGGTTGAAGAACTGCATAGCGTGTTCGACCCCAGCGGCGGCTACTTCAAAAAGGGCGGCAAATACATCCCCAGCCTGGTAGCAGAAATCGGTGAAGTGCTGGAGCAGCACCTGCAGGAAATCGGCATGCTGAAAAAAGCCGAGCCAGATCAACACCAGAAAAAACTGATCGAAGAGAAAAAGACCCAGTACATGGAAAAGAACGCCCATGAACCGGTCAACGCCGAAGGCTTCCCCGCCGGCGCGCAACTCTGCAGCAAATGCAGCACCAAAGCAGCGATTGTGATGGACGGGTGTTTGACTTGCTTGAATTGCGGCGAGAGCAAGTGCGGTTAAAAGATGTTAAATTTAAAAGGAGCTTCGGCTCCTTTTGTCTTTATGCAAAAAAAATATGAAAAACCAGAAAATCAAAGATTTACTTAAATTTATAACTGAAGATCGGATGCGAGCATCAAGTCAGGGGCCTAGAGGGGTTTTAATTGCTTCTGAAAGTGACAAAGGGCGTATCGTAAATTCCGCATCTTTTCGAAGACTTCAGCAAAAAGCTCAAGTTTTCCCACTTGAAGCAAATGCAGCTGTCAGAACAAGACTCACTCATTCTATTGAAGTTTCTCAGATTGGCAGACATTTAGCTCAAAAAGTTATTGAAGCTTTTGATGCTACTGATTGCGAGTATTCAAAACTTGCGGCGTTTGTAAATACAATCGAAACAGCATGTCTTCTTCATGACATTGGCAACCCCCCATTTGGGCACCTTGGGGAATCTGCGATCAGAGAATGGTTTTCAGAAAATTATCAAGCAAGTCCTATCGAAGATTTGAGCAATTTCGACGGAAACCCACAGGGGTTTCGTTTGATTAGTTTCTTAGCGGGCAGTGATGAGTCAGGTTTTAATTTAACAACTGCTCTTTTGTTATCCACCATAAAGTACCCTTGGAGTATTGATAAGAAGCCTCTAGGCAAGAAGATTGGCTTATATAGCTCGGATATTCAAACTTACAGTAATGCGTGTATTCAACATAATTGGCCAGCTGGGGAAAAATTTCCTTATTTAAGATTAATGGATGTTGCGGATGAAATCGCATATTCGATGAGTGATCTAGAGGATGGCCTAGAAAAAGGAGTCATTTCAATTAATGATCTTGAAAAGGAGTTTAAAGCTGACTTTCCTTTAAGTAGTAGCCATGTATTAAAGCCGTTTCTAAATTTTAAAATTAGTGTAATTAATAAAGCTGTAAATGAGGCATCAAATAACTTTGTTGCTAATTTTGAAGAAATTCTTGCAGGAAAGGATGTTGCTCTAATTGATGACCAAAGTGAAATTGGTAGCTTGCTGAAGAAAGTTAGTCGATTTGCAAGGTCAAGAATTTATTCACATCGCGATGCCGAACAAGTGGAGCTGGCTGGTAGAAGTGTAATTAAAGGTCTACTCAATCATTTTGGTGAGTTGTTAAAACTTGACGAACAAAAGTTCATAAAACTTGTAGAAAATGATTCAACGTTTATAAAGTCAAATCATCTAGATTTCCAAATTAGACTTTTTAGGAGATTGCCTAAAGGTTATATTGAAAAATACCAACAAAGAACCACACTTCCAGAAAACTTGCGCCGTGCTCATTTAATTGTGGATTTCATTGCGGGCATGACAGACGATTTTGCCTTGGAAACCTATCAAGTATTAGAAGGTATACGAATAAAGTGATTGAAAAGGATCACCCATTTTTTGGACTTCATGATTTGTTCAAAAGTGAAGATATCTTATTCACTTTTAGCAAATATAAATATATAGCCGACAGTCTTTTTGATGAAAGAGAAATAATAAAAATTAAAGGTGAACAAATCTCTGAGCAATGGGTTCACGAGCAAATAGAATCTTTATCTGAAAACCAAGAATTGGCTATGCATTCATTGGTCACTATAAAAGGTCGAAGTTACCATATTCCAATGATAGATTTTTCGTTAGATGAAGAGTTTTCAATTGCTGTTTATCACCGTATGGGTATGTATATTTCCAAGAAAATTCTCTTGCAGACTTTATTCTATTCAAGCGGAAGGTCGTATCACGCTTATTCATTGAATTTACTATCTCCCAAACAATGGCTTGAATTTATGGGTAGATTGTTATTGATTAATCCGCCCAACAATTCTTCGGTTATTGATACTCGATGGATTGGGCACAGGTTGATAGGCGGCTTTTCATCTCTGAGATGGTCTAATAATACAGATCAATATTTAGCAATGCCAAAAAAAATCAAATTCCCATAAGTAATGAGTGAACAGCAAAACGGTTACGCATATCTGCCTGAAGATTTGCTTTTGCAAATGCTCAATGACACTCCGCGCGTAGTAGATAAGTTATGCGAGTTCATAACAATAAACGATGAGCAAAAAGAAGCAGGTAGAGAAGAACTACTGAATAGCAACCTTATTAAAAAAGTCTCAACTAATGAATTTACGACGGATTTAATCGCTGTTGATGGCTCAAACATTATTGAGCACATGACTGGTAGCGATTTGGTGATGTCAATTGCTGTTGGGGTTGAAGGCATCTCTGAGAAACCATCCAATCAATGGTCTGGCGAAGGAAAGCAGCACTATTCTTGGCAAGAAGCTTTGCCACATCATCCAGCCAATTCAAGACTTACTCAAGGCATTATGTTTTTAATGGAGTTAAGTATTCTTGCAAATGCCAATCATGAATTCAGAATTATGGATGGCAGTCACATAACATCTATCATGAAGCTG
>PHCM01000253.1 GCA_002842255.1 Betaproteobacteria bacterium HGW-Betaproteobacteria-2
GCGATGGGCGATTTCATTCTGCTGCAGAATTTGCCGGGGCCTGTTCGGGTATCGGCGGAATAGTACGGCGTATGGCCTGCGAGAAATCGGGGTCGCTATCTGCGGAAAGGGCCCGCCCGGTGATGCGGCCCTGCTGGCGCAGTATTTCCAGCGGTTGCGTGCTATCCAATCCGCCGATGCTGTAGATGTATTCAGGCAGGTAGCCGGAGAGCAACAGGCGGTAATCCATGGGCAGGCCGGGAATGATCTGGCGCACCATGTGGTAGACGATGGTGGTGCAGTTGGCGATGATCGAGTGATAGTAGCGAGGTTCTTTTGCCAGTAGGTTGGCTTCTTCGGCATAGGCCAGGAAAAGTTGCCGCATGGCATCTTGCGACATATCAATGCGGTAGAGGTAGACATCTTCACCGCGTATATTGGTGCGCAGGCGGACGATGTCATGTTCATCGGCGGCGATGATGCTGGTTTCGAATTGTTTGAAGAAGCCGCCGATCTCTGAAAATTCTTCATGGCGCTCTTTGCGGATTTCCACCGAAAACACCAGGAAGCGGCCATCGTCGAAGCCGAAAGAAACCAGCGTGTGTGCGATGGCAGGGCCGGTCCAGTAAGAGAGCAGCATATCGACCGTGCGCAGCTGATCGAGGTCATACTGTCTTGATTCCCAGTGCGCGGTGTAATCGGTCGGGCTGCGCCAGTCGAAATTGCGTACATGGCTGATCGTGGCGATGGAGCCTTCTTGCGTGACTGTGGTGGTTTCGGCGACATCATCGGCCCAGTCGCGCTGGTTGGATGGCACCAGTGTTTGCCACCATGTGATCAGCAGGGCCAGCCCGAGCAGATAGGCAATGCTGCCTCGCAACGGACGATAGCGCCATGCGGCCCATACGGTCAGCCCGGAAAAAACCAGCCATGCGGCAATCGCTGTACTCTTGATGATAGTGCCGGCTGGCAATTGATACCACAAGGCGAGGGTCGCCCAGCCGGTGGCAAGCAGAAATGCCGGGATGATCAGGATGCAGGCGAGTGTGCGGCGCATGGGGCTGGGTCTGGGGTTCCTGGAAATTGGTGGGTGGCGGGCTATTTGCCATCAGCTTGAAGTACATGGCGCAGTAAGCGTTTCGCTGCCACTTTCAATACTGTAGCATCACATATGCTTGCAGCAAGTGTGAGTTGAAGCAAAGCCGCAATGCGGCTGACCGAAAATCAAGGATATGTTCATGTTCCGTGCAGTTGATCTTATGGCATCAGGCAAGGGCTATCGCCGTTTTTGCATAGCATGCATCTTGCTGCTCGCGGGCTGCAAATCCATGGCGCCGGAATACCAGCAGCCTGCGGCCCCGGTGCCGGAGAACTTCCCTCAGCTGGAAAGTCCGGCTGGTGAGGCTGGCGCAAATGCCGCCAGCCTGACCTGGCAGGAATATTTCGCCGATCAGCAGTTGCATGCATTGATCGTGCAGGCGCTGGAACACAACCGCGACCTGCGTGCGGCGGTGCTGCGCGTGGAGGAAGCGCGTGCGGCTTACGGCATCGAGCGCGCCGGGCTGTATCCGCACCTGGATGCGATCGGCACCTATAACCGTTCACGCACGCCGGCCGATCTGAGCTTTACCGGCAGGCCGCTGATCGCCGAGGATTATCTGGTCGGGCTGGGTGTCAGCAACTGGGAGATCGATTTCTGGGGGCGCATCCGCAGCCTGAAGGATGCGGCGCTGGAGAGTTTTCTGGCCAGTGATGAGGCACGGCAGGCCTTGAATATTTCGCTGATCGCCCAGGTGGCTGACAGCTACATGATTCTGCGCGAACTGGACGAGCGCATTGTGATTGCGCGCAAGACCATAGACAGCCGTGCCGAATCCTTGCGTATCTTCAAACGTCGCTTTGAAGTGGGCGCCACTTCCAAACTCGATCTGATACAGGTGGAAACCCTGCTGGCACAGGCGCAGACGCTGGAGTATCAACTGCAGCAGGCACGCGCCAACCAGTACAACGCGCTGACCTTGCTGGTCGGCCGTGAGTTCGAGATCAGCCCGGCCAGCTATGAGTTCGACGACGGCAGGATTTTGCACCCGCTCAGTGCCGGTTTGCCTTCAGACCTGTTGCTGACGCGGCCGGATATCGTCGCGGCGGAACATCGGCTGAAATCGGCCAATGCCAATATCGGCGCAGCGCGGGCGGCGTTCTTCCCGCGTGTCAGCCTGACCACGACCTATGGCAGCGCCAGCAGCGAACTGCAAGGC
>PHCM01000254.1 GCA_002842255.1 Betaproteobacteria bacterium HGW-Betaproteobacteria-2
GGATTGCACCACCACCGGCGAATCGCCACCGACAGGCACATGGCCGATCAGTACGCGGTGGCAGCTGCGACGCTTGATTTTTCCTGTGTATTCCACCACTACTCCAGCTTCAGCCTTGCCACACGCTCATGCGTAACAGAGGCGAGATCTACAGTTTGATTGTTATAGATGAGCGTAGTGCTTGGTGCATTGCCGATCACTACCTGTAACGGCGGCTCACCCTGCACGCTCTCTTCAATACCGGCGACCATGATCTTGTCGAAAATGTTCTTGTTGTTGCGGTCCGTGATGCTGACCCAGCTACGCTCCGTCGCCCGGAGCTTGACCACCGCCATGCCGGCTGACACAGGAGCTGCTTGTGTTGCGACAACTGCTGCATCAGTAGTCGGAGCAGCAGCATCTGCGCCTGTCGACGACTCGGCAGGAATCACTACTTCCGCAGGTACAGTTGCCTCAGTTGAAGTGGCCGCATCTGCTGCAGGCTCATCAGGCACGGGAGTGACCCCGGCAGCAGGCACAGATTCGACATTGCTTGCCGCAGCCTCCACCTCGGTTTCCGAAGGGACATACTGAACTTCAGTCGAAGGTTTCGGCATGTAATCAACATAGATCACCCAGGCAGTGACCAGCAGCACGATCAGGACACTGGCAAAAACATAGAGCAACCACGGACTCTTGTCATTGCCTGGAATACGGATATTTTCTGACTGAATGGAAATCGGACGCGGCTGTTCAGATGCCGAAAAATTACGATAGGCTTCCAGCAACGGCTCCGCATCCAGCTCGAGCATGCGCGCATAATTGCGAATAAAACCGCGCGTGATAGTCGGCTCTGGCAGAGCGGAAAAATCATCGCTCTCCAATGCAACCACTTGACGACGACTTAAGCGAAGATAGCTGCAGATATCGTCAATATCAAGATTTTTGGCCTCGCGTGCAGACTTCAGGTTTTCGCCGACAGAGATAGCTGGCGAAGTTTCTACAACGCTCTGTTCGTTAGAATCATTCATGCTTACTGCCCGGAAAGTAATGCTTTTGTTTGTTCAGAATCGGGGTAATTGCGTCGCAACTCCAAGGCGTAACTCGCTTCTGCATCCCTGTCGCCTAGCTGCCGTTCGACACGTATTGCCAGCCACAGAACCTCCGCGGACGGACTGCCAATCAATGGCGTCCGCAGGTACTCACGTGCCAAGCCGTATTTCTTGCGATTGAAGTTGATCATTGCCAACTCGTAGGAAGCACGATGCATCAAAGGCTGCACCTGCAATGCATTCTGGAAGTAGACCTCGGCATTATCGACATCCTGCTTCCGTAGCGAGCAGACGCCGGCATTGAGATAGGCAATGTCCTTGGTCGTATAAAGCGGGTTTTTTACCGCTGCCATGAACTGCGTGATGGATTCATCGATACGATTGCGCGAGCAGAGGAAGGTGCCATAATTGTTGCGCGATTCCGCATTGCTTGGCTCCAAGCTGATGGCACGCTTGAAACTGGCGTCAGCCTTGGCATCTTCACCCAGTGCCGCATAGACCATACCCAGACCATTATGTGCCAGCGCATAGCCGGGATCGATCCTGCTAGCTTCCGTGAATTCCTCAAGCGCAATCGCAATCTGGTTCTGGGAAAAATAACCTGCGCCCAGTTCGGTATGAATGCGCGCGCTATCTCGCTTCTGGGTATCCGCCCGGTCGTTGCTCGATTGACTGGCACAGCCCGCAAGCAACATCAAGGCAAACACCGCAAACAACTTCTTCATGCAACAATCTCCAGAGGGATACGACGCGAACTGCGTTTGGTTTTGTCCTGCACTTTACCAGCCAACTGCCCACAGGCGGCATCGATATCTTCGCCGCGGGTTTTCCTGGTGGTCACCACATAGCCGGCCTGCATCAGGACATCACGGAAGCGACGAATATTATCGGGCCTGGAAGTCTGATATCCACTGTTGGGGAATGGATTGAAGGGAATCAGGTTGAATTTGCACGGCACATCCCTGACTGTTTCCAGCAGCTGCCGGGCGTGCTCAGCCGAGTCATTGACGCCATCGAGCATCACATACTCGAAAGTCACAAAATCACGAGGCGCCTTCACCAGATAACGCTGGCAGGCAGCCATCAATTCTTTCAAGGGGTATTTCCTGTTGATCGGCACGATCTCATCACGCAAGGCATCATTCGGCGCGTGCAGCGAAACTGCCAGGGCGACCGGACAATCCTCTTTCAATTTGTC
>PHCM01000255.1 GCA_002842255.1 Betaproteobacteria bacterium HGW-Betaproteobacteria-2
AATCGATTGCCGGATAACCGCCATGCAGCTTGAGACGCAACTCGCAGCGAAGTTCAAGGCGGCCTGCATCGCCGAATTGGAAGCGGTGAAACCGGGCAATGTCCATATGTTGGCGGATGGCCATGGCATGACGGTGCAGGATTTTCTGCGCAGTGCGGAAGTCGCTGCCGGCGTTATCGCGCAAGCTGATCTGAGCGCCGGTCAGCGCATCCTGCAAGCCGTGCAAGCGACGAATACAGTGGTCGGCTGCAACACCAATCTCGGTATCATTTTGCTCTGCGCGCCGCTGATTCAGGCTGCATGGAATACGGGCGGCTCAATCACGCAGAAAACGGTGCAGGCTGTGCTCGAGCAACTGAGCATCGAAGATGCGAACGACGCCTTCGCTGCCATTCGCATCGCCAATCCTGCCGGACTGGGGCATAGCGAGCATCATGATGTGGAGTCGCCGGCCAGCGTAACCTTGCTCGAGGCCATGCAAGAGGCTGCTGACAGGGACTTGATCGCCCGTCAGTATATCAATGGCTTTCAGCAAGTGTTCGAAGGGCTGGCATATTACCGGCAGTTGCTGGCACGCTGGGAGCGGCCAGCTTGGGCGACCAGCGCGCTTTATCTGTATTTCCTGACGCATTTCCCGGATAGCCATATCGCCCGCAAATATGGTGGCGACCTCGCTGAAAGCATATGTGCTCAGTCAGCGGTTCATTGGCGGGAACTCGAAGGGCGGGACAATCCCAAGACTTATCTGCGGCCCTTGCTGGATTTCGATCAGGCGCTGAAAGCACAAGGTATCAACCCTGGAACCAGTGCTGACATGACAGTGGCAGTTTTGTTGCTGGACGGGCTGCAAGTTGCGGCTTGACCAAATTCGCAATGAAGAAAACACACGGTGGCCATTCTGCAAAGCATTTGCCGGACGAAAATTATTCGATGGAAGTGAAGGAAATTTGCAGAAATGAGTTCAAACTAATGCGTTGTCGTAGTAATATCCAAGGTCTTGAGATTTTCACGCTGTGAACTTCACGGTTCATGGTTCGTAATACGAATTCAACAATTCTGATTTAATTTAAATGCGCACCTGAAGGAGGAGCTATATGGCTAACTTACTCGAACAACTAAAAAGCATGACTACTATCGTTGCGGATACCGGCGACGTTGAAGCAATCAAGAGTGTCAAGCCTGTTGACGCAACCACCAATCCATCCCTGCTGTTGAAGGCAAGCACATTGCCCCAGTATGCACATTTGATCGATGAATCAATTGCATACGCAAAAGCCCAGGGCGGTAGCAAGGATGCGCAAATCGAAAATGCTGCAGACAAGCTGGCTGTGCTGATCGGTGTTGAAATCTCCAAGGTTGTACCTGGCCGTATCTCCACCGAAGTGGATGCACGTCTGTCTTTCAATGTTGACAAGATGGTGGCCAAGGGCCGCAAGCTGATTCAACTGTATCAGGACGCAGGCGTAGGCAAGGACCGTGTGCTGATCAAGCTGGCTTCCACATGGGAAGGCATCAAGGCTGGCGAGATCCTGGAAAAGGAAGGCATCAACTGTAACCTGACATTGCTGTTCGGTTTCGGTCAGGCCCGTGCCTGTGCCGAAGCTGGCGTATTCCTGATTTCTCCATTCGTCGGCCGTATCCTGGACTGGTACAAGGCCAAGAATCCAGGTACGGAATACACTCAGGAAACTGACCCGGGCGTGGTTTCCGTCCGCAACATCTACTCTTATTATAAAGAGCATGGCTACAAGACCGTAGTTATGGGCGCCTCTTTCCGTAATACAGGCGAACTGATTGCCTTGGCCGGTTGTGACCGTCTGACTGTTTCCCCTAACCTGTTGCAGGATCTGGCAGCTACCGAAGGTACGCTGGCACGTGTTCTGACAGACAACGGCGCAAGCAAGACAGCACCAGCCAAAATGACGGAAGAGGAATTCCGCTTTGAGCTGAACCAGGATGCCATGGCAATCGAGAAGCTGTCAGAGGGTATCCGCGGTTTCGTGGCTGACCAGATCAAGCTGGAAACAGCACTGGCTGCAAAGCTGTAAGCAGTTCAGTTTTCAAGAAGTCTGGCCTGATGCCATTCGTCAGTTTGCGTTGACATCAGGTCGTCTCGCACTTTAAGACTGAAGTCCGACTTTTTTCTTAAAAGTAGCAAAAATTCGTAACCTAATTGGAGGAAGTATCGTGGCATTAACACAAATGGCTTTAGATTCATTGG
>PHCM01000006.1 GCA_002842255.1 Betaproteobacteria bacterium HGW-Betaproteobacteria-2
AAAAATCAGCATCAACGCTGACAACTCACTCAGTGTACCTGACCATCCGATTATCCCATTTATCGAGGGCGATGGAATCGGTGTCGATATCACGCCGCCAATGATCAAGGTGGTCGATGCTGCTGTAGAAAAAGCCTACGGCGGCAAACACGCCATTTCCTGGATGGAAGTCTATGCCGGCGAAAAAGCCACTAAAGTCTACGGTGACAATCAATGGTTGCCGGATGAAACCATGCAGGCAGTCAAAGACTATGTGATTTCAATCAAAGGCCCGCTCACAACACCGGTTGGTGGCGGCATCCGCTCACTGAACGTGACACTGCGCCAGGAGCTGGATCTCTACGTTTGCCTGCGCCCTGTGCAGTACTTTACCGGCGTGCCCAGCCCGGTCAAACATCCGGAGAAAACCGATATGGTGATCTTCCGCGAAAACACGGAAGACATCTATGCCGGCATCGAGTGGGCAGCTGGCAGCGACGAAGTCAAAAAAGTCATCAACTTCCTCAGCGACATGGGCGTGCGCAAGAAAATCCGCTTCCCCGAATCTTCCGCTATTGGCATCAAGCCGGTGTCTATCGACGGCAGCAAACGGCTGGTGCGCAAGGCGATCCAGTACGCTATCGACAACAACCGGAAATCAGTGACGATTGCGCACAAAGGCAACATCATGAAATTCACTGAAGGCGGATTCAAGAACTGGGGCTACGAAGTCGCCAAAGAGGAATTCGGCGCTGTGGAAATCGACGGCGGGCCATGGTGCAAACTGCCGAACGGCATCGTCATCAAGGATTGCATCGCCGACGCCTTCCTGCAGGAAATTCTGCTGCATCCGCAGGATTACGACGTAGTGGCGACGCTCAACCTGAACGGAGACTATATGTCAGACGCCTTGGCGGCACAGGTTGGCGGCATTGGCATTGCGCCGGGTGCGAATCTTTCCGACACGACCGCGATGTTTGAAGCCACGCACGGCACAGCACCCAAGATCGCCGGGCAGGACATTGCCAATCCCTGCTCGCTGATACTCTCCGCTGAAATGATGTTACGTCATCTCGGCTGGGGGGAAGCGGCAGACCTGGTAATACAAGGTGTGGCTAAAGCGATTTCCGCCAAACATGTGACCCAGGACTTCTCGTCACAAATGTCAGGCGCCACGCAAGTCGGCACCTCACAATTCGGCGATGAAATCATCCACCACATGCAATAACAGACGACACAATATAAAACGGCCCTAACATGGGCCGTTTTAATAAAGTCTGTGCTGCGATTTAAGCTTAAGCCTTCTGAATATTAGAAGCTTGTTTGCCCTTGGGGCCTTCGGTGACATCAAATGTCACGCGCTGACCTTCCTTGAGGCTCTTGTAGCCTGACTCCACAATCGCGGAAAAATGCGCGAAAAGATCGTCGCCACCATCGTCCGGGGTAATAAAACCAAAACCCTTGGAATCATTGAACCACTTTACTGTACCTGTTGCCATCTAAAACTTCCTTACCAAATCAAGAGGAGGCGCCCTCAAAAGTTTTCAATTCAAGAACTTAAGCTAAAATCGTCGGCTAAAATTGCTTCGAATCAAAACGCCTGAACGGATTTTTACTTGCGTTATTTCAATAAGTCAAGATTTTTTTACCGGATATTGACAATCCGCAGCCACGCAACTACAAAACCTGAAGGAGCACTGCTTCTTTACAAACAAGTAGCTAGCGTGCATTATCCACGCAGGGGCTCAGGTTTAGTAAACTTGAAATAATGATTAACCAAGTACAAAACCAAGAAATCAGGGACTAATGGCTACAGCAATTTCACCCATCAAACTGGGCGGGCTTGCCCGCATGCTGGTTCAAGAAAAGCTGCTGTCAGATGATGAGGCAAATGCCATCCAGTCATCAGCCAATACGCAGCAGATTCCTTTCGTAAAACAACTCATTTCCAGCAAGAAACTTAGCGCATTACAGGTAGCGGAAACTGCGGCAAACGCTTTCGGTTTTCCCATATTCGATCTTGATGCCCTCAACTCCGACTATCTTCCTGCAAAGGGGATAGACGTCAAACTCATGCAATCCAGCCATGTCATGGCGTTGCAAGGTCGCGGCAACACACTGTTCGTCGCCCTGTCCGACCCCACAAATCTGCACGTGCTGGATGATGTGAAGTTCCAGACTGGCATGACCTTGTCACCAGTCGTTGTCGAAGACGACAAGCTTGCCAGATGGATTGCAAAAATCGTAGAAGCCAGCGACACCAGCATGAGTTCGATTGATGTCGATGAAGACTTCAACCTCGACATGGAGGGAGACGATCAAGGACAGGAAGAAACACAATCGGTCGAGATTGATGACGCCCCGGTCGTTAAATATCTGCAGAAGATCCTGATAGACGCCATCAACATGGGTGCTTCGGATTTGCACTTTGAGCCCTATGAAAAATTTTACCGGATACGCTATCGTGTAGACGGCATATTGCGCGAAATCGCACAACCGCCACTGGCCATCAAGGAAAAGCTGGCTTCCCGCATCAAGGTCATTTCCAGCATGGACATCTCCGAGAAGCGCATCCCGCAGGATGGCCGCATGAAACTGGTGCTGTCAAAAACCCGCACCATTGACTTTCGTGTCAGCACTTTGCCGCTGATTCATGGCGAAAAGATCGTCATGCGTATTCTCGATCCTTCCAGTGCCAAACTGGGAATTGAAGCTCTTGGCTATGAAGCGGACCAGAAGGAAGCCCTGCTATCAGCCGTCAGCCGCCCATATGGACTGGTACTAGTCACCGGGCCTACCGGTTCAGGTAAAACCGTGTCGCTCTACACTTGCCTGAATATTCTCAATGAACCCGGCGTGAACATCTCTACAGCCGAAGACCCGGCAGAAATCCCGCTGGCAGGCATCAACCAGGTCAACGTCAATGACAAACAGGGCCTGACATTTGCCGCTGCACTGAAATCCTTTCTGCGTCAGGATCCCGACATCATCATGATCGGGGAAATTCGCGATCTGGAAACCGCGGATATGGCCATCAAGGCTGCTTCAACCGGCCACATGGTATTGTCGACGCTACATACTAACGATGCGCCCTCCACACTGACCCGACTCATGAACATGGGGGTTGCTCCATTCAACATCGCCTCGGCAGTTTCCCTCATCACCGCACAACGGCTGGCACGCAAACTTTGCCCCAACTGCAAGGTGCCACTGGATGTGCCCAAGGAAGCATTGCTGGGGGTCGGTTTCAAGGAAGAAGATCTGGACGGTAGCTGGACACTATATGGCCCAAAGGAAGGTGGCTGTGAACTTTGTAACGGCGGTTACAAGGGTCGTGTCGGCATTTATCAAGTCATGCCGGTGAGTGACGCCATGAGCCGCATCATCATGAAAAACGGCACGGCTCATGATATTGCCGATCAAGCCCAGCTCGAAGGCGTTCGCGATCTGAGGCAATCGGGATTGCTCAAAGTCAAACAGGGATTGACCTCTATTGCAGAAGTTGAAGCGGTCACTAACGAATAATTCAGGAACAACAATATGGCTGTCAGCGCTAGCAAGGAAATTACCTACGTTTGGGAAGGCACCGACAAAAAAGGTAAACGCATCAAAGGGGAGATGAAAGCATCCGGCGATGCTTTCGTGAAGGCGACTCTCAGGCGCCAGGGCATCAATGTCATCAAGGTGAGCAAACAGAGTGGTTTCAAATCCGGCGGGAAGGTCACTGACAAGGATGTCACCCTGTTTACGCGCCAGCTCGCCACCATGATGAAATCCGGCGTTCCATTGCTCCAGGCCTTTGACATTGTTGGCAAGGGCCATAGCAATCCTGCGGTAGCCAAACTACTGGGAGACATCAAGGCCGACGTTGAAACCGGTAGCAGCCTGAGTCAGGCATTCAGAAAATACCCTCTCTACTTTGATGCGCTCTATTGCAATCTGGTAGGCGCCGGTGAGCAGGCGGGTATTCTGGATTCCCTGCTGGACAGGCTGGCAAGCTACAAGGAAAAGATCCTTGCCATTAAGGGCAAGATCAAATCCGCCTTGATGTATCCAATATCCATCATTATCGTCGCATTTGTGATCACAGCTGTCATCATGATCTTTGTGGTTCCTGCCTTTAAAGAACTTTTCTCCAGCTTTGGTGCCGACCTTCCAACACCGACACTGGTGGTAATGGCCATATCAGATTATTTTGTTTCCTACTGGTGGGCAATCTTCGGCTCACTTGGCTTCGCGGGTTGGTTCTTCTTCTACACCTGGAAACGTTCTGAAAAGATGCAATCCACCATGGACCGGCTGCTATTGAAGGTGCCTGTCTTTGGTAATTTGATCAAGATCGCCACGATCGCCCGCTTTGCCAGAACCCTCTCAACCATGTTTGCTGCCGGTGTGCCTTTGGTTGAAGCACTGGATTCGGTCGCAGGCGCATCAGGGAATCGTGTTTATTACGATGCCTCCAAGAAAATCCAGAGTGAAATCAGTACCGGCACCAGTTTGACTGTGGCCATGCAGAACGCGGAAGTATTCCCCAATATGGTGTTGCAAATGACTGCCATCGGCGAAGAATCCGGTGCGCTCGACTCCATGCTTTCCAAGGTGGCCGATTTCTATGAAGCGGAAGTCGATGATGCCGTGGAAGGTCTTTCCAGCCTGATGGAGCCGATCATCATGGTAGTACTCGGCGTCCTGATCGGCGGCCTAGTCATCGCGATGTACCTGCCGATCTTCAAACTGGGCGAAGTCGTAGGTTAACGCTTACCAAGCCTCTGCTATTTTTTCACGCCGGCTGCGTTCAGCGCCTTTTCAATCTCGGCAGCCGGATATGCGCCCAACATTCGCTTACCATCCGCAAAAATCAGGGTTGGCGTGCTGGTCACGCCGAGTTCCTGACCGAGTTTCGCCAGACTCTCGACTGGGTTCTCGCAATTCGTGCTGCCCTTCACCAACTTATTATTCAAGACCCAATCCATCCAAGATTTGGAGCGGTCGGCAGAGCACCAGATAGCCTTGGACTTGTTGGCTGCGTCCGGATGCAATTTGTCCAGCGGGAAAAGGAAGGTGTAAACCGTGATGTCGGTAATACCGGACAGTTCCTTCTGTTCAAGCCGTTTGCAGAATGGGCAGTCCGGATCGGAAAACACGACAAGTTTGCGACTGCCATTCCCCCTGACCACCTTGATTGCCTTATCCAGCGGCAACTTGGAAAAATCAACCCTGGTCAATTCCTCCATACGCTCACCGGTCACATTGCGTTTGGTTTTCGCGTCAATCAGACGTCCTTCTGCAATCAGGAACGTAAATTTCTCATCGGTATAAACAATCTGTCCGCCGATGAACACTTCGTACAAACCACCATACTGTGTCTTCTTGATGCTATCCACCTGAATGTCAGGATAGGCCGATTCGATCGCCTTTTTAAGCGCGGCATCGTCCGCATAAGCGCAACTGATCAGAAAAGTACCGACTAACAGGCCCAACAAACTTTTTAACATTTTGATATCCCAGATTAATGATGTTTAACGTACTGCCTGATTCATCAGGTATTTCTTCACTTTTGCCTGCCGGTTGGTCAGACTCAAGCCCCAGTTCCTTAATTTCCTCACGACCGTACCGGAATGCGAGAACAAACCGGAGAGCCCCTTGGTAACGCACTGCATTTCCAGCAAATCAAGCTTGCGTGCCCTCTCGTAGCGCCGCAACAGTATCAGATCGCCGCAAGACTGATGTTGACCGCGAACGTGCAGAGTCTCGGCCAAGACTTTGACGTCCCGGAATCCAAGGTTCACGCCCTGTCCGGCAAGCGGATGTACCGTGTGTGCGGCATCTCCTACCAGCGCCAGCATCGGCTTGACAAATGTTGCAGCCGTCTGCTGCCGCAGGGGGAATGCGCGCGCAGCGGTCAACAACTTCAGCGCACCCAGTTTGATGCCCCCTTGTCTGCCCACTTTCTCAGACAACGATTCCGCCTGAAGTTCTAGCATGCTCTGTGCAAATTGTTCCTGGGCAGACCAGACCATGGATATGCGATTGCCCGGCAAAGGCAGCCAGGCCAGTATGCCATCATCACTAAACCACTGATAGGCCACATTATCATGCGGCAATTCCGTCTCGAAATTGGCGACCACGCCCATTTGATGATAGTCATGGGTGCTGATGGCGATGCCGGCCTGATTGCGTAGCCAGGAACTCGCCCCGTCCGCCGCAACCAGCAAGCGGGCTTTCAGCCGGCGTTGGTCTGCGAGATGTATTTCAGCATGATTTTCATAAAACACTGATGACTGCGGTGCGACTCCAGTCATCAGACTGACATCGGACTTGCTCAGCGCCACCAGCAAGGCCTGCTCCAGTTGGCGGCTCTCGACAATGAATCCGAGATGGTCGATATAGGCTTCACTCGCATCAAACTGCAAATGGCTACTGTCGGCATCGCCGAAAATCTGCATCTGCGCTATCGGACAGATGCGTGCGGCATCCACATGCTGCCATACCCCCATGGACGCAAGCCAGTCGGCATTGGCCGGGCTGATGGCATATATGCGGCTATCCCAGTCCTGCCCGGAAATTGATGTTTGTGGTGGTTCAGAGCCGGGCTTACTCTCCAGCAGCCCGACGGACAAACCCTGCCTGCTGAGCGCCAGCGCGCAGGACATGCCAACCAGCCCGCCACCAACGACAAGCACATCGAACTCCCGGGAATTCAGCTTATCCACGTGCACCAAAACTCATTTTGTTGATCAGGAATCGCTTGGCCGGCTTGACGATATCCAGCATACCCAAACCTGCCGAGCGCAAGCCGGATACGCCCACAATATCATTCGAAAAGATATTCACCAGAAAATCCGTAAACAGCAGACCTCGCTTCGTATCGCGTTGCCGGGTCGTCGCATAGCCGCTCAAGGTCTCGGACGCACCCCATACGGCCGGCTCAAACTTGGCCAAATGATCACTCAGTTCCCACGCATCGCGCAGGCCGACATTGAAGCCCTGTCCGGCGACAGGATGCATGGTCTGGGCAGCATTGCCGATCACGGCAAAGTGCGGCAGAACGACAGGATACAGACGGGACAAACGGAGCGGAAAACTCAACCTCTTGCCGACACTGAGAAATCGCCCGACGCGGTCACCGAAGTGTGCATGCAAGGCATTGAGAAAAGACGCATCATCCAGCGTCATGATCTGTTCGATTTCCTGTTTTTCACCGGTCCAGACCAGGGAGAAATCATGCTCGCCATTCGGCAACAGGGCCATGGGGCCTGCCGGTGTGAAACGCTCGTAGGCGATATGATCGTGCGGCATCTCCGCCCTGACCTTGGTCACCAGCGCATCATGCCCGTACTCTTTGGTCTCGCGCTGCAAGCCGGCAATATCGCCCGGCGTTCTGCCGCCATCCGCGAGTACGGCCAACTCGCATGCAAGTTCATGCGTTGCGCCGTCATGGATGAATGTCACGTAACTGGCTGCCATGTCCGGATTGACATGTTGCACTTCAGCGCCATAAAGCGTCTTGATCTCGGGCTGATTCGAAAGTGCATGATCGAGTGCACGGGTCAATGCTCCATAGGAAACGACATAACCCAAAGCCTCCTGATGCTGGTCTTCCGCCTTCAGCAGGCTGCGCCCAAAACTTCCGCGCTGCGAAATATGAATGGTGTTGATGGCTGTCGCTTCGGATGCAACGTCCTGCCAGACACCCAGACGCTGCAGTACCACCCTGGTGCCATAGGACAAGGCCAGCGCCCGCTGATCCTGATGAGAAGCCCCTTGCGGCCTCGCCTCCAATAGTGTCGATGGGATGCCCTTGGCAGCAAGCGCAAGCGCCAGTGTTGCCCCCACCGGACCAGCACCGATGATGACGATACCTGCTGCAGATTTTTCCTCGTTCTTGTTCACTTTGCCGCCGCCATCAGGTTTTCGATCTCCGCCACGGTTTTGGGGGCGCCGGCGGTCATGATTTCGCAACCATCTGCTGTCACCAGCGCATCGTCCTCGATACGCACACCGATATTCCAGAACGCCCTCGGTACATCGTCTGCCGGGCGTATATAACAGCCCGGCTCCACTGTCAGCGTCATGCCTGGCTGCAGCACACGCCAACTGCCGTCCGACTGCTTGTATTCGCCGGCATCATGTACATCCAGTCCCAGCCAGTGACCGGTTCGATGCATGTAGAACCGCCGGTAATCGCCCGATTCAAGAACGGAATCATGACTCCCTTTGCACAGACCAAAGTCGATAAAGCCGCGAATCAGCACATCCAGTGCAGCCTCATGCGGTTCATTCCAATGGCTGCCGGGGCGTATCCTGGCAATGGCTGCCTGCTGTGCAGCCAGCACCAGTTCATAGATATCCTTTTGCGCCGGGCTGAAGCAACCGTTAACCGGGAAAGTGCGGGTGATGTCAGAGGCATAACACTCGAGCTCACAACCGGCATCGATCAGCAAAAGATCGCCGTCATGCAAACGCTGATTATTCTCGACATAATGCAGCACACAGGCATTGGCACCGCCGGCGACTATCGAACTGTAAGCCGGTGAACGGCTGCCATGCCGGTAAAACTGATGCAGCAACGCAGCCTCGATCTCGTACTCCATCATGCCGGGGCGGACAGTCCGCATGGCCTGTTTATGGGCCTCTACCGAAATATCCGCTGCACGCCGCATGGCTTCCTGTTCTACGCCTGATTTGAACAGGCGCATTTCGTCGAGCAGCACGCGCGGATCCGCCATCTCGGCCGGCGCACTGACACCACTGCGCCCTTGCGCGCGAACCTGGTTCAACCAGCCTGCAATGCGGCCATCCCAATGCGCATCGGCGCCGAAACTGTAAAACAGCCGGGGTTGATTGGCCATGAACCCAGGAACCAGTTCATCCAAACGCGTGATGGAATAAGCCTCATCGAAACCGAATCGTTCGCGGGCGCCGTCCGGGCCATGACGAAAACCGTCCCAGATCTCCCGCTCCAGATCCTTGTCGCGACAGAAAAGTACGCTTTTTGGCTCGTTACCGGCTATCAGCAGCAGAACCGCCTCCGGTTCGGTAAATCCGGTCAGATAGTAGAAATAACTGTCGCTGCGGTAGGGATAATGGCTGTCTCGATTGCGCATCGCCTCTGGTGCCGTAGGAATGATCGCCACCCCTGCTGCCATTGATTGCATCAAGGCATTCCTGCGCTCAAGAAAATGGTTCACTTCAGACATGCCGGACCTTCAGTTTTCAATTCATTTCACCTGCATTCAAGGCCTCGAGGCGTTGCGGTGTGCCGACATCATGCCAGATTCCATGATGATGCTCACCACTGACTTCCCCCCTGTCGATCGCCTGCCTCAGCAACGGCGCCAGTTTCGCCGGCACATCAACAGGCTGGCCGGCAAACAAACGGGGCGCATAAACGGCGACACCGGAAAATGTCAGCATGCGTTCACCCTCCAGGCGAACCGTTTCAGCATCAAGGGCAAAATCCCCTTGCGGATGCTGTGGCGGGTTGTCGATCAAGACCAGATGCGCCAATCGATGGTTGCCAAGCACATTTTTCAGGCCGGCAAAATCGATATCCGTGAAAATATCGGCATTGACGACCAGGAAAGGCGCATCACCCAGCAGCTGCAAAGCCTTGACGATACCACCTGCCGTCTCCAGCGCAACCGTCTCCTGTGAATAAGTAATGGACAAACCCCATTGACTGCCGTTCCCCAGGGCATCTTCGATCTGTTTGCCCAGGTGCGCATGATTGATCACCACTTCATGGAATCCCGCGCGTGCCAGTCGCTCCAAATGCCAGACGATCAACGGCTTGCCGAGCACCCTTAACAAGGGTTTGGGCGTATGGTCGGTCAATGGCCGCATGCGCTCACCACGGCCGGCAGCCAGAATCATCGCTTTCAAAATGTATATCCAACCTGCGGCTGGTTCTTCTCAATCTTGTCCAGCAGTCTCAACAAGGGCCGGAGTTCGATGTATCTGGCGCAAGCCCGACGCAGATAATCCATCACCAGCGGCATATCCTTCAGATAACCATCCTTGCCGTCGCGATGATAGAGCCGGGCGAAAATGCCGAGTATCTTGATATGACGCTGCACACCCATCCATTCGAAGTCACGATAGAAATCGGCAAAATCCTGCGGCACGGATAATCCGGCCTGTCTGGCTGCCTGCCAGTAGCGCACAGTCCAATCGAGCACGCGCTCTTCATCCCAGGCGATATAGGCATCCTTGAACAGGGAGACCAGATCGTAGGTGATGGGGCCGTAAACCGCATCCTGAAAATCCAGCACACCGGGATTGCTGTGCTCTCCATCACGGCACACCATCAGATTGCGCGAATGGTAATCGCGATGTACATAAACCTGGGCTTGCGCCAAAATGTTGCGATTCAACTGGGCAAAGGCATGCTGCAACACCTGCTGATCAGCATCCGCCAGCGTAATAGCGAGATGCCTTGCAACATACCAGTCCGGAAACAACTGCATCTCCCTCGTCAGCAATGCCTCGTCATAGGGCGCAAAAACTCCCGGACGACTTGCCACCTGCATCCTGATCAGCGCCGCGATAGCATCCCGGTAAAGTTCATCGGCTGTCGTTTCGTTGAGTGCACTGAGATAAGTCTCATCACCCAGGTCGCAGAGCAACAAAAAACCCCGCTCAACGTCTTGCGCCAGCACCTGCGGCACATTCAAGCCCGCATCCAGCAATATCTCCGCAGCATGCACAAAAGGACGGCAATCCTCCTGCGGCGGTGGTGCATCCATTGCAATCAGGGTTCTATCGGGCAGATGAACGCGAAAATAGCGCCGGAAACTGGCATCGGCAGAAGCGGTGGTCAGGCTGAAGACTTCGTTCGGCAGTACCTGATGCAACCAAGCCTGCAATACTGCTTTTCTATCTGTTGTTTGCAACATGTAATGTTCGACTTTCAAAATCACAGATTATTGATGTTTTTGGCAAAGGGCAGATGCCGGCACGTATTTATGGATTGCCTAAAGACGCGATTTGTGCGATTTTATCACTGACAAAAAATCCTAGCTCCCCATCTCGTAAAACAATGCTCAAAACCAATCTTATCGCGCTCGCCGCTATCCTCATGCTAGTGGCGAATGCATCACTGTTCGCGATGGATATGCGGCAAGATGGCGTGGTAACTTCCACAATGATGATGCAACTGCGGCCGGGCGTCACCAAGGCGCAAGTACTATCCATCATGGGCAAGCCGTTGACAGCAAACGAGAATCTTGCGAACCGCTGGGACTATACCTATCAGAAATGGCATGAAGGCCAGCTCATCGAACAACGCCGGGTAACGCTGGAGTTCGAGAATGACACGCTGACCCGGATTCAGAGCGAACTGATTCCTGTCGATAATTCCATCATTTCAGAGCAACCGCCTGCTGTTGCCGCATTGCCTGCAGGCCCCGACCTCAAGCTTGAGCACCGCCTGCAACTACCCTATGTGCCCGACGAAACAATGGAGGAGGCACACCCCGAGCCCGGCACTATCGTCGTAGAAGGCGACAAAATGGATTTTTACCTCGAACGCAAAATGCGTTCATTCGGCAACGCCTCGATCAAAAAGGAAGGCCAGGCCATTTATGGCGACAAGATTGAGTACGACGTTCTGAATGACGAGTTGCATGTGGTCGGCAATACTCGCATCGAATTCGAGGGACTCAAGGTCTGGGGGCCAGAGCTCAGGATGCATCTCTATGACACGGTAGGCGAAATGCAACAGCCATCGTTCGAACTGGAAACACGGATAATTGATATCCCGCAGATCAGCACCGCAAGCACCCGCAATACGCTCGACCAGAATTATCTGGATGATGATCAGTTGTCATCTGACAATATTGACGATCTGCTCTCAGATGAAATCGAAAATCTCGCAACTCATGAATCGACTTCAAGAAAAGAGCAGTCAAAATCAAGGGGCGATGCAAAAGTTGCGCTCTTTGAGGGCGAACACAAAAAAGTACTCAAGTCGGCACGTTACACTACCTGCGAAGTGGATCAGGATGACTGGTACATCAAGGCCAGTGATCTGGAGATCGACACCTATACAAAAAGAGCAACCGCGTTGAATGCGCGAGTCGAGTTTATGGGCGTGCCTCTGCTCTATACGCCGTGGATAGATTTCTCCTATTTGAACCAAAGGAAATCCGGTCTTCTGTCGCCGACTATCGGAACTACCAGCCGTAGCGGTTTTGAGGTTCAGGTTCCCTACTACTGGAACATTTCCCCGGAAATGGACGCCACCTTTGGCGTTCGTGCACTCAGTAAACGAGGCGTGCAATTACAGGGCGAATTCCGCTATCTCAATGAAAATTTCTCCGGCGTCAACAACGCAGAATACCTACCTTCCGACAGCATCACCAAGGAAGACCGGTATTACGTAAACCTGTCACACAGACATCGTTTCGGCAATGGCTGGTCTGCCGGTTACAATTATGAAAAAGTCTCCGATGACGAGTATTTCTCCGAACTAGACACGGCCATTACAGCCACCAGTCGAGTCAACTTGCTGCAGCGCGCCTTCGTCAACTACCGAGACGAAATCTGGAATTTCAGGGGTCTGGTGCAAAGATATCAGACTCTGAACGACTCCATCGGGCCTTATAAGAAACTACCGGAACTAACCCTGACCGGCGACAAGGATTGGGATCTGATCAGAACGGACCTCTATACCCAGTGGGTCAGCTTCGATCGCAACAGAGACAGGGATGAGCTGACCATCACCAGACGGGACGTCACCGGCAATCGCTTTACACTGAACCCTAGCATCAGTGTGCCTTTCGAAAGGCCATACGGCTACATCACCCCCAAACTCGGCGTGCACTACACCAGCTACGACCTGAGCAATGAAAATTATATTCAAGACGGCGAGGCCCGCAGCTACGACGCACCGGACCGCACCCTGCCCATCTTCAGCCTGGACAGCGGCCTCTACTTCGATCGCGACGTCAAGGTAGTCAACAACCGCTATACACAGACACTGGAACCCCGGCTGTTTTACGTCTATATCCCGTACAAGGATCAATCCATGTACCCGGTATTTGATACCAGCGAAGGCGATCTCAACCTTGGCTCGCTGTTTCTGGAAAACCAGTTCAGGGGCAACGACCGCGTCAACGATGCCAACCAGATCAGCCTGGCACTGACCACCCGCATGATCGACGCCAACACTGGCCAGCAGCGCCTCGCTGCCATGATCGGTCAGCGTTTCTATTTCTCGGACCAGAAAGTTACCCTGTCACCTGACACTCCGCCAAGAACCGACAACAGCTCCGACATCGTCGCAGCCGTCACGGCAAAATTGGTTAACAACTGGAACGTCGATGCCGGCTGGCAATACAATACCGGCCGCTCCACCACGGTCAAATCCAACATAGGCGCCCGCTATAATCCGGAACCGGGCAAGGTGCTCAACCTCAGTTACCGTTATAGTGAGGGTGGACTACTGAGGCAGTCACTTTGCGATTTCAACGACGAATGCGTTGAAGATCTGGAGCAGATCAACATTTCCGGGCAGTGGCCGCTGGGTGGTGGCTGGTACGGCATGGGGCGCTGGAATTATTCCATCTCGGAAAATCAGCCGATTGAAGGTCTGGCCGGTATCGAATACGACGCTGGCTGCTGGCAGGCTCGCACTGTGCTGCAGCGGGTTTCGACGGCGACGGCCGAGGCGAACTATGCCCTCTACTTCCAGCTCGAACTGGGCGGCTTGACCTCAATCGGTTCCAACCCGATGCGATTGCTGGAACGCAGCATCCCCGGCTACAGTCCAAGCGGTGAAATCACCAACTCTTACGATCCCATAAATGAGTAATCTTCCATGAAGTCATCCTTGTTCCGTTTCATCCTTCTCCTTTGCCTGGTCAGCTCCGGCCTGATTGCCGGTCCTGCGCGGGCAGAAGACGACGAAATCAAAAAAATCGACCGCATTGTGGCCGTCGTTGACCAGGTAGTTATTACTGAAAACGAGCTGATCGACCGCATCCAGACTGTGCGTAGCCAGTTGGAGAAACAAGGCGGCAACATGCCGCCGGCGGACGTACTGCAAAAGCAGATTCTGGAGCGCCTGATCAATGACCGGCTGTTGCTGCAATATGCCGCACAAACCGGCGTACGTGTCGACGACACACAACTCGACAAGACTGTTGAGCGCATCGCCGAACAAAACAAACTGAGCATTCCTGAGTTTCGTGCCGCCCTCGAACAGGAGGGCATCAGCTACCGCAAGTTCCGCGAGGACATCCGCAACGAGATCATCATCGCCAGACTGCGCGAGCGCGAAGTGGAAAACCGCGTCAATGTGACCGAAGCCGAGATCGATAATTACCTGACCACACAATCCGCTCGCGGTGACATTCAGGACGAGTTCGAGATTTCCCATATCCTGATTCGCACACCGGAAGAAGGCTCGCCTGAGGAACTGCAAAAACTGCGTGAGAAAGCCGAACAGGCTTTAAAGCAACTGCAGGACGGCGCCAACTTTGCAGAAGTATCAGCCAGTCACTCGGATGCGCCAAATGCGCTGGAAGGCGGCAATCTCGGCTGGAAAACCTCGACGCAAATTCCAGAACTCTTCAATGAAGCATTGAAACCAATGCAACCGGGCGACCTGAGCCCGATCCTGCGCAGCCCTAACGGCTTCCACATTCTCAAGATGACAGACAGACGTGGTGGCACCTCGCCACTGGTTGTTGAGCAGACCAAGCTGCGCCATATTCTGGTCAAGTTGAGCGAGATCGTCTCGGAAAGCGATGCCCAGCAGAGAATGATCATAATCAAGGAACGCCTGGACAATGG
>PHCM01000256.1 GCA_002842255.1 Betaproteobacteria bacterium HGW-Betaproteobacteria-2
CACCCCCATGCCCTGCGAACCGAACAAGGGCTTCATGACCAGGGCATGGCCGGCCATGGTTTCACGCAGCAGCACCTGTTGCGCGTGATGGCGTGATTCACAGACCCAGGTCGGCGGCGTGGAAACGCAATGATGATGCAGCAGGAAGCTGGTCATGGCCTTGTCGACCGTGCGCTCGACGGCGCGGCCGTCGTTATAGACCAGCACACCCAGCATCTTCAGCACATGCAGGATATCGAGCCGGGCGATCACCTGCTGCAGGGTGCCGCCGGGCACGCCGCGGACGAACGCTCCGGGCGGCAGTCCATCTTCAAAACCGGGAATGATGACGCCGGCACGGCCCGGCAGAATATCCAGCGCACAATCCTTGAGCGAGACAAACACCGCCTCCAGCCCCCGGGCTGCAAAAGCCTCGCTCAGGCGCTTGCCGTGCCAACCGGGATCATCGGTGAATACCGGGATTCTGGTGACGGCTTGCACGGTAAGCGATCAGGCGCCGAAGCCGAAAGACTGGTCGAGCAGCGCCACATCCAGCTTGCCGCCGGTAAAGCTCTTGCCGGATTCCAGCGCAGTGACCGTGACGGCGGCTGGGCTGAACAGCATGGGGTCGATCTTGTAGAAATCCATGTTTACTGCCTTGAACACTTCGGCGAACGGCCGGCCATAATCGCGCGAAGCGCTGCTCGGCAGTTCCTGCGCCAGTTTGGCCGCAGCTTGATCCGAACCCTTGACGAAGATATGCGCATGGCCGCCGAACAGGATGGCGTCATTGGTGCGACCCATGCCGATGAGGAAATCCGGCGCCGGTGGCGGTACGGGCGCGCTGGCCATGCCATCGACCACGTGATGCAACGGGAAATGCAGGGTATGAATCTTGTGCATCGCCACTTCCAGCACACGGGCGACGATCTGCACGGTACCGGCCAGACTGCGCGTCGGCGTCAGGATGAAAGTCAGGTTTTCTGGTTTGACGCCGGTATCGCGCGAGACCTTGTCGATCACTTCAGCAGGCGGCGCCTTATCGCTTTCCAGCACCAGACAGGCCTTGTCCGCCTTGTCCTGATAGCCGAGCTCCTTGTACAGCTCCTCGCGGCCAGCCAACGCACGACCCGGGCCGGACCCCAATGAGAAGAACTTTTCATGTGCCAGGCTCCAGCCGGCATACTGACTGCCAAGACAGGACAGCACCGGATTGGAGGAATGTACGGACAACATCCAGGGCCAATGTGGGAAGGTCTGCGAAGTCTGCAAACCGACATGGCCAAGACCGCCCATGCATATCTCGGCGATCAGGCGGCCAGCTTCCAGCCCGCCATCATGCCGGATACCTGCATCGATGATGGTGCAGCCGTTATCCAGTTTTTCCACGCCCAGACGCAACACATCGGCGTTATCCACCAGATATTGCACCAGCGGGTTGGTCAGTCGATTGACGCTGGGCCAGCGGCTGGTATCGATCGTGTTCTGTTGTTCAGTCATATTCATTCCTCATCCCGTGTTCTCTTGATTTCTCGTCTTATCTATCGCTTTGCCTGCCATAAGCTCAGCGCTCTACTTTCTATCTCTCAGATCAGCGCCTTGGCTAGCACTTTCACCCTTTCGGCCATCAGTGCCACCGCCTGCTCGGCGCTATCCGCCTCTGCCGTCACCGTACAGACCGGCTCCCCTGCCTTGATCAATGCACCGGTTGCCGGGATATCGGCAGTCCATTCCGGCCAGTCGAAGCTTTCCGGCAGGTTGATATTCTCCGGCGCATAAACGATATAGTGGGCTCGCGCCCTGCTGCTCATTTGCGGCCAATTGGCCAGACTGCCGGCCGCTGCCTGCATATGCAGCTCAAACAACTGGCCGTGCTCTGCCGGATACAGATCAAACGTGGCAGTCAGGCGCGGGTTGAGTTCCAGCACCCAGGCACGCTCGCCCTGCATGATGGCGTCTATGCTGTTCAAGCCTCGCAAACCTACTGCGCTGGTCAGTTTCCGGGCAGCAGTCAGCAACTGCTGTCGGACGGCCTGCGGCAATTCGGCACGGCTGACTGCCCCGCCATAGCGATATGGCATCAAGGCGGTTGGCGCCAGCCATTGCTGATTGAAGCCAACCTCCTTTACATTCATGCCATCTGCAGCAAACAGCAGTGAAACCGGAATCCCCTGCATCTCCTGCTGATAATAGCTGCCGGGTTCCAGCGGAACATCTGCAGTGGCACGACGGATATGTG
>PHCM01000257.1 GCA_002842255.1 Betaproteobacteria bacterium HGW-Betaproteobacteria-2
CCCATCAGGGCAAAATTGCCGGTGATATGCGCCGTGAACAGACCGAACAGCGCGATAAAGCCAAAGGTATCGACATAGCCGCCGATAAAGGACAGCAGCGCAATCATCAGAGTGGATTGTCTTGCGGTCTGCATGCTGGAAAGAGACTTTAGAAGTGGTGTTTCAATGCATTATGCCTGACTGACCATACCTGCTTGGCATGACATAGGTTAACCCCTGCCACGATTACGGTCGCTGCGTTTCTGCTGCTTGGGAGGCGTCAGGTCGCTGCTCTGCCGTACTCGTCTGTTGGCGGCTGGTTTCTTCGCTGTCGTTGGGCCTCTGCTTCTGCCGGGCTTTTCAAGCGTTTGCTCAGGCTGCTCAGTGCGTTTTCGTGATGTACTTGTCTGCGTACGTGCACCTTCACGGGCAGTGGTCACATTACGCGCCTTCGGCGTAAAAGCCGTAGCGGCTTTTTCAATCTCGCGCTTGCTGCGCTGCTTGAGCGGCCCCTTGGGCGCTTCCAGGCCAGCCCATTCCAGCAGGCTGATGACCTCCTTTGGTTGCAGGGCCATCATCATGCCGCGCTTGAGGCGAGGCGGCAGCGTAATCGGGCCGAAACGCACGCGCATCAAACGGCTGACCGGCAGCTGGAACGCCTCGAACAAACGACGCACCTCGCGGTTGCGGCCTTCACGCAATATGACCTGATACCAGTGATTGGAACCTTCACCGCCCTGAGCACGGATATGATCGAAATTCGCCGGGCCGTCTTCCAGCTCGATGCCTTGCGTCAGTTGGGTGATCTGCTCATCGGTCAGTTCGCCGAAAATGCGCACGGCGTATTCACGTTCAACTTCATAGCGCGGATGCATGAAACGATTGGCCAAATCGCCCGAGGTGGTGAATATCAGCAAGCCGGAAGTATTGATATCCAGACGGCCGATCGCGATCCATTTCCCACCCTTGACGCGTGGCAGCTTGTCGAAGACGCTGGCACGCTTTTCCGGATCATCCTGGCTGACGATCTCACCTTCCGGTTTATGGTAAAGCATGATTTGCGGCAATTCAGGGGTGAACGCCAGGCGCACCGGGCGACTATCGACACGTACCACATCGGAAGGCACCACACCTGCTCCAACCTCAGCCACCTTGCCATTGATGGTGACACGGCCGCTGGCGATCAGGGTTTCCATGTCGCGCCGGGAACCCAAGCCCGCCAGAGCCAGCAGTTTATGCAGGCGTTGCGGCACGGCATCGGGGTCGACAGCAACCGGTCTGGTTTTGATAGCGCCAGGATCACGCTGTTGTTTGAAAGGACGGGCCATGAAAGATGCTTTGCAATGAATGCTGTGAAGAACAAGTGCCCATTATAAAGCACCGGGAGCTGCTTAAACGTATTCGGCAAAATCACCGTTGTTTATAGTTGCAATTGTATGTCCTGCTGGGTGAAGGCTTCCATCGGCGGCAGCTCCGAGAGCGAGCGCAGGTTGAGGTCATCGAGAAATGTCCGGGTCGTGGCATACAACGCCGGGCGGCCCGGCACATCGCGGTGACCGACCACATCGATCCAGTTGCGTTCCTGCAGGCTGCGCATAATGTTGGGATTGACTGCCACACCGCGGATCTGCTCGATATCGCCGCGCGTCACCGGCTGCCGGTAAACGATGATGGCCAGCGTTTCCATCGCCGCTCGCGAATAACGCTGAGGTCTTTCCGGTGTCAGTCGGGCAAGGAACGGCACATATTCACTGCGTGCCTGAAAGCGCCAGCCGCTGGCAACCTGTACCAGTTCCATGGTGGACTTGACCTTGTCCGCTTGCCACTCGTTCTTCAATTCATCCAGCAACATGCGCAAAGTCGCGCGTTCCATGCGACCAGCGAACAGCTTCAGCATATCGTCAAGCGACAAGGGTTCAGAACTGGTCAGCAGCGCAGCTTCCAGCACCTGTTTCATCTCTTGTGTGTTGTTCGGCTCATTCATGATGGATGAAAGTCAGTCAGCTTGATTGATCTGCAGATAGATGGGTGTATAGGCCTTTTGCTGCGTGATATGCACCAGACCTTCACGCGCCAGCTCAAGAATGGCAAGAAAACACACCACCAGCTTGGAAAGCCCGTCATTCGCCACATCGAACAGGGCCGAGAATTCCAGCATCTTGTGTGCTTTCAGTTTGCGCAGGATCTGGCTCATGTGCTCACGCACCGACAGC
>PHCM01000258.1 GCA_002842255.1 Betaproteobacteria bacterium HGW-Betaproteobacteria-2
ATTCGTCGTGCGTCGTTTCAACGAAATGCCCGGATTGAAGTGCATCAAGGCTGGTGGCGCGTTCTACGCATTCCCCGATGCACGCGAGGCGATTGCCAACCTGCACAAGGCCGGCAAGATTGCCGAGTCGACTGATATGGCGCTGTCCGAATACCTGCTGGAAAACGTCGGCGTAGCCGTCGTGCCGGGCTCTGCCTTCGGTGCAGAAGGTTACTTCCGCATCTCATTCGCCACTTCAATGGCGAATCTGGAAGAAGCACTGAACCGCATCCAGCGCGCCATCAGCTGAGACTCGGCTCGAGCAGCACACCAAGGCAGCCTCTGATGGCTGCCTTTTTTATTGGAATCGAAACCGCAATGGTTTGATTTTTGCTTCGAACAAGAGCAACTTGTTAATTCATCATTCCGAATCTCATTCCTTTCATCAGGAGCGAATCATGAATGAATTCAAACAATTCAAAGGCCTGCTGTTCGACCTGGATGGTGTGCTCTATATCGGCAAACAACCGATAGACGGCGCACACGAGGCGATTACCCGCATCCGCAACAGCCATATCCAGTGCCGTTTTGTCACCAACACCAGCACCCTCTCGCTCGCCTCGCTCAGCAGCAAGATCAAGGCGCTGGGCTTCTATATCCCGGCGGACGAAATCATCAGCGCACCGCAAGCCGCGCTGCATTACCTGCAGAAACAGGGCGACCCGGTATGCCGGCTGCTGTTGGCAAATGACGTCAAACAGGATTTCGCCGATTTCAGGCAATCGGACACGGCTGCGGAATACATCGTCGTCGGCGACATCGGCAATGCCTGGTCCTACCCCATGCTCAACGAGGTGTTCAATTGCCTGGTCAATGGCGCCAAACTAATCGCCATCCACAAGAACCGCTTCTGGCAGACCGAGCATGGTCTGCAAATGGATATCGGCGGGTTTATCGAAGCGCTGGAATATGCGAGCGGCACCAAGGCCATGATCATCGGCAAACCGTCGGCCGACTTCTTCAGTGCTGCGCTGGAAGATATGCAACTAAAGGCCAGCGAGGTCGGCATGATAGGCGATGATATCGATTCGGACGTCGGCGGCGCCCAGCAGGCCGGATTGAAAGGCATCCTGGTGCGCACCGGCAAATACCGGAAAAGCTACGCAGATGCCTCACCCATCAAACCGGACGCGGTGATTGATTCCATCCGGGATTTTCCCGGACTCCTTGGTTTGTAGGCTGAATACAGCTCAAACGCAAGGGATCTGGCCAGATATCCGGCTCTTAATCCTCATCATCACTGCCAAACAAGCCTTTCAGCTTGTCTGCCGCCTGAATACCGAGGCTGGTGCCAACACCGGGGCCGAGTATCGCCGTACCGGCAGCGGCACCAGCCATTGCGGCTTTTGTCGGGAACACCTTGGGATTCTGCGTCGTTCCGGAAACCTGCAGGGGGATTGCGGCAAGCGTCGCGCCCTTCTTGATTTCCACCTTCACCTCGCCGTCCAGTTCCTTGTTCGGCTTGATTTTGACATCACCGCTCGCCTTGAGCAGACCGGAGACAATATCAAGATTGCGCAGGTGGTATTGCTTGCCGGCAACATTCAGCAAACCGGTTAGCGTATCAAACCGGGTTTGCCCTTCCATGCCACCTTTGCTGCCAAGCAAAGTAGCCGCTTTTGCCAGATCGACGCCATCCAGCACCCCATCCAGCACCTTGAACTTGAAGTCCGCATACAGATGATCCATCAGCTTTGCCGGCTCATCCGCGGATGCCTTGTATCTGCCATCACCGCTCAACTTGCCGCTTAACTGTGTCGATTTGCTGACCAAACTCACCGGCTTGGCCACTTCAACTCCGGCCACATTCAACTTGCCGTTCAGCGCCCAATTCTTCTGCCAGTTCAGGACCGCATTGGTGCTGACCTTGCCTTCATAGAGCTCAATATCCAGCTTTTGAATATCCAGCCGGCTATCGACCAGCACCATCTCGCAATCCAGCTTGTCGATCAGCAACGGCGTGCCCACCGGCAAAGTCCAGCTTCTTGCGGTCATGGTAATGAGTTGCCTGCCCTCCTCGGGAATCAGGTCGATCTTCACCTTGCCATCCACCGTGGCAATCTGCGCGGACTCCGGCTTGTTGTCTGGCGTCATCAGAACATCTACATTGATTTCCGGCAGCTCCATATCCGGCCAGACCAGCTTCGCCTTT
>PHCM01000259.1 GCA_002842255.1 Betaproteobacteria bacterium HGW-Betaproteobacteria-2
GATGACACCAGCGCCGCCATGCAGGAAGCCATAGAAGAGCTGCTCGCATCGCACGGCTACGAGCACTACGAAACCTCGGCCTTCGCACAAAAAAGCAAGCGTGCACGCCACAACCTCAACTACTGGACCTTTGGCGACTATCTCGGCATCGGTGCTGGCGCGCACAGCAAACTCAGCTATCACGACAAAATCACCCGCGAAAGCCGCCACAAACACCCCAGCCGTTACCTGGAAAACGCCGCCAAGGGCCAAGCCATCGACAACGAATGGACCATCAGCCAGGACGAACTGGGCTTTGAATTCATGATGAACGCCCTGCGCCTGACCGAAGGCTTCGACATCGACCTGTTCCAGCTACGCACCGGTTTACCTATCGACCGGATCGAACCTGCACTTAAAACTGCATGGAACAAAGGCCTGATTACAGTAGAAAACAACCTGATCAAACCCACCTTGCTGGGTCAGCGTTTTTTGAATGAGCTGTTGCAGCTGTTCCTGGTTTAAGTATCCAGGAAAATTTCCCAATAACTTATAGGAACCTCTCCCTTTCTCTCACTGCTTGCTTCAAGTAGATAGTTTATGAATTAGCATCTTTTGCTACTACCAATAATTAATAACAATCAACATGAAGCAATTTCAGGGGAAGTCTCCGCATCTTCGGATAGCGGTGACTGTTCTATTTTGCCTGCTTTCTGACTTTACTCAGGCTGGTGCGATAATCGACCGGTCTGCGCAAGAGCAACTCCAGCAGCAGGAGCGCGAACGTCTTCTTCGCGAAAAACAGGAATCCATACCGGACGTACGGCTGCCAGACAACGCGCCGATACCCGCACTTATTACTTATCCTGATAACGAGTCACCCTGCTTCACCATCTCCAAGATTTTACTGGTCGGCGAAGCCACCAATCTATTCCAGTTTGCCTTGTCGGAAGTAGTCCAGGGCGGTGACACTGCACTTGGCCGCTGCCTGGGGGCACAAGGCATCAACCTTGCCATGAGCCGCGTACAGAACGCCATCATCTCCAAAGGCTACGTCACTACACGCATCCTGGCAGCCCCGCAGGATCTGAGTTCCGGCGAATTACAACTCACTGTGATACCAGGCAGAGTCAATCAAATCCGGTTTGCAGAAGGCGTAACGCCCAGAGCCACCAAATGGAATGCAGTGCCGATTCGTAAAGGCGACATCCTGAACCTGCGCGATATCGAGCAAGGGCTGGAAAATCTCAAACGCGCACCCACCGCTGAGGCGGATATCAAGATCACACCCGCTGAAGATGTGAACGCCAAGCCTGGGGAAAGCGACATCGTCATTGATTACCGGCAACGTTTCCCTTTCCGGCTGACGCTGAGTGCCGACGATGCGGGTTTCAATTCCACGGGTAAATATCAGGGCGGAGTCACGCTTGCAGGTGACAACCTGCTGATGCTGAATGATTTGTTCTACGTCAATTACAACCACGACCTTGGCGGCGGAGAACATGGAAAACGAGGCTCGGATGGCCATACGATGCATTATTCCCTACCCATCGGCTACTGGCTGTTCGGCTTCACTACTTCCAGCTACGACTACCATCAGGCAGTTGCCGGACTCAACCAATCCTATGTCTACAGCGGCCACAGCCAGAACTCTGACATCAAGGTCAGCCGGCTGGTTTACCGTAATGCCATCAATAAAACCTATCTTTCCCTGCGCGGTTTTTTCAGGAAATCATCCAACTTCATCGACGACACCGAGATAGAAGTGCAACGGCGCAGGACTGCAGGCTGGGAACTGGGCTTCGGTCAAAACTGGTTTCTGGGGCAATCCCTGCTTGATTACCAGCTCGCCTACCGACGCGGCACAGGAGCCATGAACGCAATCAAGGCACCGGAAGAAGCATTTGATGAAGGCACATCGCGCATGGAAATACTAACGCTGGATGCCACTTTCAGCCTGCCGTTTTCCATACAGGCGCCTTGGGGCCGGCAAGGTTTGCAGTACGTTGCCGATATCCGCGCGCAATCAAACTTTACGCCACTGACTCCGCAAGACCGGTTTGCCATAGGCAATCGATACACCGTTCGAGGCTTCGATGGTCAGCTGACCCTGAGCGCAGATCGCGGCTGGTTCCTGCGCAATGATTTCAGTGCATGGCTTGGTGAAAGTGGACAAGCCGTCTATGTCGGACTGGATTATGGCGAAGTCG
>PHCM01000260.1 GCA_002842255.1 Betaproteobacteria bacterium HGW-Betaproteobacteria-2
GCATGGCGGTCTGTTGCCATTCGGCGGTACTTTCCACATGTTCTCCGACTACATGAAGAACGGTATGCGCATGTCCGCGCTGATGAAGCAACGCGTGGTTTACGTACTGACCCACGATTCCATCGGTCAGGGTGAAGATGGCCCAACCCACCAACCAGTGGAAAACACTTCCGGCCTGCGTTACATCCCACGCATGAACGTATGGCGTCCAGGTAGCGCAACTGAAACTGCCGTGGCCTGGGTTGCTGCAGTTGAGCGCACCGATGGCCCGACCAGCCTGGTGCTGTCCCGCCAGAACCTGCCAGGCATCAAGCACGATGCAGCGCAGTTAGACCTTATCCGCAAGGGTGGTTATGTGTTCTCCGACGTGGCTGGCAAGGCTGATGTCATCATCATCGCCAACGGTTCCGAACTGGATCTGGCTATCAAGGCAGCTGCCGAACTGAACGCTGCCGGCACCAAGGTGCGCGTGGTTTCCATGCCATCTACCAACGTGTTCGATGCGCAAGATGAGTCCTACCGCGACAGCGTACTGACCCCGGGTGTCAAGCGTGTGGCAGTTGAAGCTGCTCACCCTGATTTCTGGCGCAAGTATGTCGGTCTGGAAGGTGCAGTCGTCGGTATCGATACCTTCGGCGAATCCGCTCCGGGCGGTGTGCTGATGAAGCACTTCGGCTTCACTGTTGAAAACGTGGTCAAGACAGTTAAGAGCGTTCTGTAACGAAAGCCCGACGTTTCGGTGGAGGCTAACGTAAGCTCAAGTGCGAACGTTAAGTGCACTTGAGTGCACGGCCGAAGCCAAAATGTTGTAGCTACGGTGAAGTCTGTCCTGTAATTTTTAAGGACACCATGAGAAGAGCCTCTTTTGAGGCTTTTTTCTTTTCTGCTGCATAACGTCCGCTTAATCACAGGATAAGAATCTTTTAGCCTGCGATGGCAGCACCACTGGTTGAGATGCTGTAAAATCAGGACTGTGAAGCGTATTGAATTTATTCAACATTTTTAGAGAACCCCGGAGTAACTCAAGCAGTATTGTGTTTTGGGTGCTCATCAGAAAACGTTCAGGCTGGGAAAACTTATCATGGCTATTCGAGTTGCAATCAATGGATTTGGTCGTATCGGCCGCATGGCTTTTCGTGCTGCGGTCAAGGATTTCAAGAATATTGAAGTGGTCGCCATCAACGACTTGCTGGAGCCGGACTATCTGGCTTACATGCTGAAGCATGATTCCGTGCACGGCCGCTTCAACGGTGAGGTCTCTGTGGATGGCAACCATCTGGTGGTCAATGGCAAGAAAATCCGCCTGACAGCAGAAAAAGACCCGGCCAATCTCAAATGGGACGAAGTCGGCGTGGATGTTGTCGTTGAATGTACCGGATTTTTCCTGACCGAAGAAACCTGCCAAAAGCATATTGCGGCTGGCGCAAAGAAAGTCGTGCAGTCCGCACCATCCAAAGACGATACGCCGATGTTTGTCTATGGCGTGAACCATACTGATTACAAGGGTGAGGCGATTGTCTCCGCGGCCTCCTGTACGACTAACGGTCTGGCGCCGGTCGCCAAGGTGCTGCATGACAACTTTGGCATCAAGCGCGGGCTGATGACGACGGTACATGCGGCTACTGCCACGCAGAAAACGGTCGATGGCCCATCCAATAAGGATTGGCGCGGCGGTCGCGGCATTCTGGAAAACATCATTCCTTCATCTACCGGCGCAGCCAAGGCGGTTGGCAAGGTGATTCCATCATTGAACAAGAAGCTGACCGGTATGGCTTTCCGCATTCCGGTTTCAGATGTTTCCGTGGTTGATCTGACAGTTGAACTGGAAAAGGAAACCACTTACGAGCAGATCGTTGTTGCGATGAAGGCAGCCTCGGAAAGCGGCCCATTGAAGGGTGTACTTGGCTTTACTGATGAGAAAGTGGTGTCTACCGATTTTCGCGGCGATACCTGCCCATCGATTTTTGACGCGGGTGCCGGCATCCAGTTAGACCCGACGTTCGTCAAAGTCGTTGCCTGGTATGACAACGAGTATGGCTATACCTGCAATATGATGCGTCTGGTCGAGCACATCGCCTGATTTGGCAACTGCGCGGGCGAATCGCGGTGTTGCGCTAGTGCTCCAAAAACTCGCCGTACTAATGTACTGTCTCGTTTTGTGCGCTTAACGCGCCTGGTGACACCAAGA
>PHCM01000261.1 GCA_002842255.1 Betaproteobacteria bacterium HGW-Betaproteobacteria-2
CCCCTCTTCAAGCTGAATCCGCCCGGCGACTTCCGTTGGTTTGACTTGGCTTATAATACAAGGCTCACAAAGTCAGGAATTGCCATGCCCAGTCAACACCCCAGCCACCGCCCAAGTCAGCGCGCCCACAACCAGCTGCGTCCGGTCGAGATCATCCGCCGTTACACCAAACATGCCGAAGGTTCGGTATTGATCAAATTCGGCGACACCCATGTGCTTTGCACCGCCAGCGTGGAGGAGAAAGTCCCACCATTCCTGCGCGGCAAGAACCAGGGCTGGGTCACGGCCGAATACGGCATGCTGCCAAGATCCACCGGCAGCCGTATGGACCGCGAAGCCGCACGCGGCAAACAATCCGGCCGCACGCAGGAAATCCAGCGCCTGATCGGCCGCAGCCTGCGCGCCATCATCGACCTGGGGAAGCTTGGCGAGCGCAGCATCCAGATCGACTGCGATGTCATCCAGGCTGATGGTGGCACCCGCACCGCCGCCATCACCGGCGCCTATGTGGCGCTGCATGACGCCATCTCACATCTGCTGAGAGCCGGACTGATAAGCGAATCGCCTTTGCTCGATTCTGTCGCCGCCATCTCGGTCGGTGTCTATCAAGGCCAACCGGTGCTGGACCTGGACTATATCGAGGATTCCGGCTGTGACACCGACATGAACGTCGTCATGACCGGCAAGGGCGGTTTTGTCGAGATCCAGGGCACAGCCGAAGGCGAACCATTCCAGCGCGATGCCATGAACGCCATGCTGGATCTGGCCGCTACCGGCATCGCCGAACTAACCGCCATGCAAAAAGCAGCGCTCAGTGCTGAATAAGATCGTCATTGCCACCAGCAATGCGGGCAAACTGCGCGAAATTCAGCACCTGCTCACGCCACTGGAAATAGAAGTGCTGCCGCAATCCGACTTCGACATGCCGGAAGCGGATGAGCCTTATTTCACCTTCATCGAGAACGCGCTGGCCAAGGCACGGCACACCAGTCTGCACAGCGGGCTGCCGGCATTGGCAGACGACTCCGGCATCTGCGTCGATGCACTACAGGGTGCGCCTGGCGTCTATTCCGCCCGCTTTGCCGGCGAGCCGAAATCGGATGCACGCAATAACCAGAAACTGCTGGAAGTGCTGCGGGAGGAAAAGAACCGGCAAGCCCATTATTACTGCGCCATGGTGCTGGTACGTAGCCCGGAAGACCCGCAGCCGTTGATTGCCCAAGGTATCTGGCGCGGCGAGATTCTGCGTGCACCTCGCGGCGAGGGTGGTTTTGGCTACGACCCATTGTTCCTCGACCCGACCAGCGGCAAAACCGGGGCCGAACTGCCAATGGAAATCAAGAACAGCATCAGTCATCGCGGCCTGGCGTTGCGCGACATGCTGCAACAAATCGCCCAGCTGCACGGCTGATTCAGCATGATTCCAATTATCCCGGTCAGCGATCACGCGCCAACTGGCGGAACAGCTTCCGGCCTGCAGAACCCGCCACCGCTCTCGCTTTACATCCATATCCCCTGGTGCGTACGCAAATGCCCGTATTGCGATTTCAATTCGCACGAATCCAGAAACGAAATACCTGAACAGGCCTATGTCGATGCCCTGATTGCCGATTTGGAACAATCCGTACCCAAGGTCTGGGGCCGCAAGATACGCAGCGTGTTCTTCGGTGGCGGCACGCCCAGCCTGTTCTCACCCGAAGCCATAGACCGCATCCTCAGCCAGGTACGCATGTTGACGCCACTGGAATACGAAGCAGAGATCACGCTGGAAGCCAACCCCGGCACGGTGGATGCCGCGCACTTCAAGGGTTACCGCGATGCCGGCGTTAACCGGCTGTCGCTCGGTATACAAAGTTTTGATAACCGCTATCTTGCCCGCCTCGGCCGCATCCACGATGAAAAACAGGCGATAATTGCTGCGGAGCTAGCGCTCACTACCTTTGAAAGTGTCAATCTGGACGTGATGTATGGCCTGCCGCAGCAGAGCCTGGAAGACGCGCTGGCCGATGCCAAACGTGCTTGTGAACTGGCTCCTGCGCACCTGTCCTTCTACCACCTGACACTGGAACCCAACACGCCGTTTCACCGCACCCCGCCCAGTCTGCCGGACGATGACACCAGCGCCGCCATGCAGGAAGCCATAGAAGAGCTGCTCGCATCGCACGGCTACGAGCACTACGAAACCTC
>PHCM01000262.1 GCA_002842255.1 Betaproteobacteria bacterium HGW-Betaproteobacteria-2
GTGGATGTCTTGGCGCAGATCATGGTCCGTGATACGGATGAAGCGCCAGGGCTGCATGAGACCGACACTGGGGGCGTGGTGGGCGGCTGCCAGTATTCTGCCGAGCACCTCCGGTGCAACCGGCGTCGGCAGAAAATGCCGCATGTCGCGTCGTTCTTCAATGACGCGGTAGATCGCAGCGATTTCGGCATCGGAATAGCGGTGTGCGCTCATGTTTTGTGCGAATCCGGTAGAAACAGGTTGGCGGCAGCAACCGGATTGGATGCGAAATAGAAATGCAGGAAGCTCGCCTGTATGCTGCCATGCCGGTAAACATGCTCGGGCTTGCCGAAACGGCTAGGCATGGTGGCAATCGGGGTCAGGCCGGTTTCAAAACTTCCATAGTGGAATACATGCGCGCCGAGTTTGCCGGCCGGCAGTTCCATCTGCATCACGCCCAAGCCCTGCAGACGATCGTGCATGCGGGATTTCCCCGGCAGCAGGCCGAAAGCCGGTTGCTCATCGATGCTCTCCGCGAGTGCCATCATGCCGCCGCATTCTGCCAATATCGGTTTCTGCTGCTGCCATGCGTGGCCAAGCGCTTCGCGCATGGCCGTGTTGCTGGCAATCGCTTCGAGGTGCAGTTCCGGATAGCCGCCCGGCAACCAGTACGCATCCGCATCCGGCAGGGCCTGATCGTGCAAGGGTGAAAAGAATGCGACCTTTGCGCCCATTTCGCGCAACCAGTCGAGGTTGGCCGGATAGATAAAACAGAAGGCGGCATCGCGGGCAACGGCAATGATCTTGCCGGCCAGCAATGGCGCTTGGGCCTCGCCGCCGGGCAGTTCGAAGCTGACGGCAGGCGGCAAGGGCAGTTCGCCGGAATCGGACAATGCACGTGCCGCAGCTTCGATACGGGCTTCCAGGTCGTCGATTTCATCGGCGCGAAACAGGCCGAGATGGCGTTCGGGCAGCGCAAAATCTGCATCCCGGGGCAGCGCGCCGAACCAGCTCAAATGCGGCGGCAGACTGTCGCGCAACAGCGCGGCATGCCCGGCGCTGCCGACCTTGTTGGCCAGTACGCCAGCCGGCTTCAGTTCGGGTTTGTACGCCAGCAGGCCTGAGGCGAGTGCGCCGAAGGTCTGTGCCATGCCGCCTGCGTCGATCGCTAACAGCACCGGCAGTTCGTAACGGGCGGCGATGTCGGCGCTGGACGGGTTGCCGTCATAGAGGCCCATGACACCTTCGACGATGATGACATCGGCCTCCTGCGCGGCGGCGTGCAGGCGTCTCAGGCCATCTTCGTCGCCGCACATGCCGAGGTCCAGATTGTAGACAGGCTGGCCGGTGGCTTTTTGCAGGATCATCGGGTCAAGAAAGTCGGGGCCGCATTTGAAGGCGCATACCTTGAGGCCGCGGTTCTTCCAGACGCGCGCCAGTGCCGCGGTCGCCAGTGTTTTACCCTGACCGGAAGCGGGAGCGGAAATGAGAACGGCAGGACAGCTGGCTTTGCTCACGGTGAGGGCTCAATTCATCAGAATTCGATGCCGGGCATGGCCTGCACGCCATTTTTGAATGCATGTTTGACCAGATGAATCTCGCTCACCGTGTCGGCAAGCTCGATCAGCGCATCCGGTGCTGCGCGGCCGGTGATGATGACGTGCTGCATGGCTGGACGCTGGCGGAGCGCTTGGGTAACTTCTTCAATCGTCAGCCAACCGTATTTCAAGGCGTAAGTGAATTCGTCCAGAATCAGCAGGTTGAGGGTTTCGTCTTGCAGATAGCCGCAGACCAGTTCCCATGCTTTGCGCGCTGAGGCGCGGTCGCGTTCCGCATCCTGGGTTTCCCAAGTGAAGCCGTCACCCATGACATGCCAGCTGAGATTGGAGGCGCTACGAAAGAAGGCTTCTTCGCCGGTATCCGAACGGCCCTTGATGAACTGCACCACGGCCGCCTTCATACCGTGGCCCAGTGCGCGGGCCAGTGTGCCGAAAGCGGCTGTGGATTTGCCTTTGCCGGTGCCGGTATGGATCACCAGCAGGCCTTTGGCGATGCTGGCGGATTCTATCTTGGCATCCACCACCGCCTTTTTGCGTTGCATGCGCGCCAGGTGACGCGCATTGGTATTGCTATCGGTCAAAATCAGGTTCTTGAATCAGGCTTTGGCGCGATCGGCGCGGGTTGCCAGTGCGAACGCGACGTGGGT
>PHCM01000263.1 GCA_002842255.1 Betaproteobacteria bacterium HGW-Betaproteobacteria-2
GGCGCAGACGTTGAAACGGATGCGGAAGTCGGCAAGGCATTCGATGTGAACCATCTCAATAAAATAGTTGACTAAAGTAATAAGGTATTCTAGAATTTCACCATTGCTTTCAATGGTGAAATTAAGGTGAAAGCAGCGTATTTACTGGATTCTCCGGATCATTGTAAAGACGTGAATGAATACCAAATTACTTCAGGAAACCATGTCATGCGATTAACAACCAAAGGCCGTTTTGCCGTTACCGCGATGCTCGACCTCGCGCTTAACGAGCACGACAAGCCAGTGACTCTGGCCGGCATCAGTGAGCGCCAGAACATATCGCTTTCCTATCTCGAACAATTATTCAGCCGCCTGCGCCGCAATGGCCTGGTCAAGAGTGTGCGCGGCCCTGGCGGTGGTTACCTTCTGGCCAAAGGCCAGGATGAGATTTCCGTGTCACTGATTATCAGCGCTGTCGATGAATTGATCGATGCCACCCAATGCGGCGGCCACGAAAATTGCCATGAAGACCGCCGCTGCATGACACACGATCTCTGGACCACGCTTAACAGCAAAATACTGGAATACCTGTCCGGCGTAACACTGGCCGACCTCGTGGCTTCACAGGTCGAAGGCAAGAAATTGGTCATGGGCAACCGCCCATGCCCGATGCAACCCGTTATTGAGGCAGTGCCTGCCTGAGCTATCTGACATGAACTGTGCAGACATCTATTTCGATCATAACGCCACAACCGCACTGGATGCGGCCGTGCTGGAAATGATGTTGCCCTTCATGACACAACAGCACGGCAACCCGACCAGCCGCCACAGCTTCGGGCGCCATGCCAGAAGCGCCATCGAAAGTGCGCGCGAACAGGTTGCCAATGCAGTGAACGCACATCCGTCTCAGGTGATATTCACCTCTGGCGGCACGGAAGCCAATAATCTGGCGATTACCGGCATCGCCAGCTGTTATGGCATCAGCCAAATCATCACCAGCGCGATTGAACATCCTTGCGTGCACCGCCCTGCGCTGGCCATGAAGCAACGTGGATGGAAACATGCCCTACTGGGCGTCGATGTAAGCGGCATGGTGAGAACGGATCAGCTGAGCACGCTATTGAATACGGAAACCAGCATCGTCTCTGTCATGCTGGCCAATAACGAAACCGGTGTCATGCAGCCGGTTGCCGAACTCGCCGAAATCGCGAGACGCCATGGCACCACCCTGCATACAGATGCGGTGCAGGCGTTAGGCAAGATCAGGGTCGACTTCGCCGAACTGAATGTACACGCGATGACACTGTCCTCGCACAAGATCAACGGCCCACAGGGCGCCGGCGCATTGATTCTGGACAAGCGCATTGATATCCAGCCGATCATCCATGGCGGTGGCCAGGAACGCGGTTTGCGTAGCGGCACGGAAAATGTCGCAGCGATTGTCGGCTTCGGCGCGGCTTGCGAACTGATTCAAACCAGACTGCCACAGCATGACGGGCATATCCGTCCATTACGTGAGCATCTGGAAAATGGCCTGAACAAGCTGGGTGCGAAGATATTTGGCGCAGGAGCAGAACGGTTGCCGAATACCAGTTTCTTCGCCTTTAACGAAATTGATGGCGAGACCCTGGTCATGGCACTGGACCGTAAGGGATTTGCCGTTGCCAGCGGCTCCGCCTGCTCCAGCGACAGCTCTGAACCGAGCAGCGTGCTGCTGGCCATGGGCGTGGGACCCGATCTGGCCAAAGGCGCGATACGCGTCAGCCTCGGCATGCAAAACAGCCGGGAGCAAGTCGATGCGTTTCTGGCGGCGCTTGAACAAGAGCTTACAAGATTGCGGCAAATGACCGCCATTGCAGTATAAGTAGTTGAAAGTTATTTAATTTAGGATCAATGATGACTGTAAAAACTCCAATCTATCTGGATTATTCCGCCACTACGCCGGTAGATGCGCGCGTTGCGGAAAAGATGATCCCCTACCTCACCGAGCACTTCGGCAACCCTGCCTCGCGCAGCCATTCCTTCGGCTGGGTCGCAGAAAAGGCGGTCGAGAACGCCCGTGAGGAAGTGGCGAAGCTGGTCAATGCCGACCCGCGCGAGATCATCTGGACTTCCGGCGCCACCGAATCGAACAATCTGGCGATCAAGGGCGCTGCCCACTTCTACAGCGGCAAAGGCAAGCACATCATCACCGTGC
>PHCM01000264.1:0-2171 GCA_002842255.1 Betaproteobacteria bacterium HGW-Betaproteobacteria-2
AAGCAGGCCGAAATTCAGCTGGTTGTTGGCGATGGTGCCGTCCACCCCCAGCTCGCTGGTCTTGGCGTCAGCCCGGCTGATGATTCTGCGGAAATCGGCCTGCACACCGAACTGATTATTGAACAGGTATTGGAAACCGGCACCAATATTGCCTGCCAGTGACGTGTCGGAGCCGGAAACCTTGCCGCCGGGCAGATATCCCGGTGCTATGTTATAGGAGATCCTGTTGTTGGAGGCGCCAAGCCCAGCCAGCACGAACGGTCTGAACTTGTCACGGGAGAATACATAAAGCGCATCAGCCGTCAGGTTGAATTGCTTGTAATCGCCGCCATCGAATGATGAGTGATCCTCGTCAGCCTTGTGGTAGGAGAGCCCGACCTGGATGTCGATGTTCTCTGTGAGCTCTTTGCCGAGCCGCAGATGAAGGCCGGGGCTGTCATCTGACGCATCAAGGTCTGCATCCGGGTAGATCAGGCTGGCTCCGCCCAGCCCATACCATGACTCGGTACTGAAGCCATAATTTTCTTCAGCAGATGCATGCCCGTTGGACAGTAGCAAAAAGGCAGCTGTTACGGCTGCATAAGTAAGTTTCAGTTTCATATTAATCACCCTGAGATAAAGTCAAAACTCGGTCTGCACATGCTATGACTCCTGGTGCCGGGGCTGGATATTCATGTTGTGCGGCACGTCAGGTAATAGCTCCAGTGATTGAATAATACATCAAAATGAAAAAAATGATAAAAAATATTTGACTTTTTCATTTTCAAAGTGAAAAATATGAAACATCTTAATTGTTCAACTCAATCGGGGCTAATTATGGAAATCAAGAAAATCAGCAGGATGGTGGCTTTGGCGCTGGCATCGACGTTTTTCCTTAGCGCATGTGACAGTGACGGCCTGGGTAGCGTGGTCAGGCCTTCGAGCAGCACCGTGGTGACAGGCGGCACGGATGGCACTGACGGTACAGATGGTACAGATGGTACTGACGGGGATGGAGGTGATCTTCTGTTGGGCGGGGTGGTTGACTCGTTGCTCGGGCCAGATGGCCTGTTGCCAGTCACCAGTGAGTCCGGCGATTCAACATTGCTTGATCCTTTGATCGGGAAAGACGGTCTGTTGCCTCTGACGTCAGGTAGTGGTGATGGTCCGGGTCCTTTGCTGGATCCGGTGCTGGGTCAGGATGGCTTGACAGATCAACTGGGTTTGACGGCTGGAGGGGATGGCGTGTTGGATCCGCTACTTGATCCACTCGTTGGTTCGGAGGGTCTCATTCCGCTGGTCAGTAGTGAAGGCGCTGCTGGTTCGGCATTGCTGGATCCCGTTATCGGTCACGACGGCTTGCTGCCTTTGACCAGTGAAACAGGCGATGCCGGATTGGTCGACGATCTGGTCGGCCCTACAGGACTGCTTCCCCTGGTAAGCACCCCGGATGCCGTGGATCAACCGGATACCTTGCTTGATCCGCTGATCGGCAATAACGGTTTGTTGCCTCTGGTATCCGGCGAGGAGCCGAGTGTACTTGATGGACTGGCTGGTAACGATGGTTTGCTGCCATTGACTTCCGGCAATGATCAGAATCCTGATGGCGACCAGAACCTGCCATTGGATGCGCTAATTACGCCTGTCACCGGCTTGCTTGGAGATGGTGTACCGGACGCAGATGGGTTGCTCAGCCCGGTAACTGATCTGTTAGGCGGTAGCGTGCCTGATACGGGTGGCCTGCTTGCCCCTGTGACCGATTTGCTGGCTGGCGATGCATTACCGACAGCCACACTGCTTGACCCTGTTGTCGGCTCGGATGGGCTACTACCGCTTACATCACCACCAGGAGGTGAGCAGGCATTGCTAGATCCTGTGATTGGTCCCGAAGGCTTGCTCCCCCTGACAAGCGGCGGCTCCGGCACTGGTACTGATTTGCTTGCTCCTGTCACCGGTTTACTTGGTGGTGGTGTACCGGATGCAGGTGGCCTGATCAGCCCGGTAACTGATATGTTAGGCGGAGGCTTGCCTGATACGGGAGGCCTGCTTGCCCCTGTGACCGATTTGCTGGCTGGCGGAATACCTGACACAGATGGCTTGCTTGGCCCTGTGACTGATCTGGTTGGCGGAGGCTTGCCTGATACTGGCGGATTACTGGCCCCGGTAACGGGACTTCTTGACGGCGGTATTCC
>PHCM01000264.1:2281-3356 GCA_002842255.1 Betaproteobacteria bacterium HGW-Betaproteobacteria-2
AAGCATCTGTTGGTATATCTCAGCGCTATCACGCTATTGGCCATCAGTCAGCAGGTAATGGCCAATGCCAATCCTGAAGGTGCGTTGCCAATTATCGAAAAGCCGCAGCCTGCAAGTGAGCCGTCAGTCACGCTGGATACCCGGCAGGAAGTCGATCCCCGGGTACAGAAGTTGCTGGCGTCCAGGATACTGGTCAAAACCTTTGAGATTCAGGGCGCGCAGGCAATTCCGCTGAGTGAGATTGACGCCATCACAAAGCCATATGTAGATACGGTGCATACGGTGCAGGAGTATATAGACCTGGCCGGGGACATTACCAAACTGTACCGTGATCGCGGCTATCCGCTCTCCTTTGCCTATATTCCGTCGCAGACGTTCGCCAATCATGTGGTCAGGATCGAGGTGATTGAAGGTTACATCGGCAAGCTGGTGCTGGAAGGCGATTTTGGCAATTCCGAGGACAGGATACGCGAGATCGTGCGTCCACTGCTGGAAGAAAAACCGTTGACTGCAGCAACGCTGGAGCGCGGCACCGGTCTGCTCAGGCTTGTCCCCGGGTTAAGTCTACAGGCGTATCTGCCGCTGCCAAAAACGCGTAACGGGGCTGCTGAAATGACGATCAAGGCAAGTCGTCGGTCGATCTCTGCAGTCGGCCGTTTTGAATCCCTGCGTCCGAAGACACGGGCAATCGTCAGTCTGCAAACCAACAGTCATGGTCCTGCTGCCGAGCAAATGAACTTTACGACTTTGCTGTCCGAGGATAATGAGGAATATTACGCAGTGGCCTATAGCCAACTGCTTGGCAGTAGCGGATTGAGATTCAGGGTGGACAGCTCGTTCTACAACGGCGACTCGGATGAGGATTATCCGGCAGGGCTACAAAGAGACGTGCTTTCTCTGCGGCTCAGCACATCACTCAGTTACCCGTTCATTGCCGACAGGTATCAAACCCTGATGGGCACGATCGGGATCAACGCCGTCAACTATGAAGACGAGATTCGGGGCAAGGAGACACAGCGCAGCATTACTTCCAGGACAAACTCCAGGGCGCTGGTAATGGCCGCAGACTATACAC
>PHCM01000265.1 GCA_002842255.1 Betaproteobacteria bacterium HGW-Betaproteobacteria-2
CAACGTGGGCGATGGCGTCGGTCTCGCGGATGTTGGCAAGGAACTTGTTGCCCAGGCCTTCACCCTTGGAGGCACCGGCCACCAGGCCGGCGATGTCGACGAACTCGACGATGGCGGGCTGTACGCGTTGCGGCTTGACGATGTCAATCAGGGCCTGCATGCGCGGGTCCGGTACTTCAACGATGCCCACGTTAGGCTCGATGGTACAGAACGGATAGTTTTCAGCCGCAATACCGGCACGGGTGATGGCGTTGAACAGGGTGGATTTACCCACGTTTGGCAAACCGACGATTCCACACTTCATTATTTCTCTCGATTCATTAATTAGGGCCGTTTGACCGGCCTTGGTATTTCATCAGACTGATTGGCAATATTTATTATCAGGCTTTGGTCTGCAATTTCAGCATGGTGGCGTCAAACCGAGCCGCTTTCGCGTTAAGCTGAACTGCTTTAGCAGTCATATTAACGGTGAAGACCTTTACGGTCTTAGCGGCCGTTTTGACGGACACGCCCCCTGCGGGTGCCGGGTTGTTGCCACCGCTAGCCACACAGCATTCTCTCTCAGGCTTTGGTGTGTAATTTTAGCATTGCTGCTTCCATATTCCCTTCCAGCAGGGCAGGCAGGACGGCGGTGCTGGCATCGATGGCTTCATCGATTGCACGTTGCTCTTCCTTCATCGGCGCATTCAGCACATAGTTGACGACGGCGTTACGGTCGCCCGGATGGTCGATGCCGATGCGCAGACGCCAGAAGTCGTTGGTGCCGAGGCAGGCGACAATATCCTTGAGGCCATTGTGACCGCCATGGCCGCCGCCTTTTTTCAGCTTGATGCTGCCGGCCGGCAGATCCAGTTCATCATGGATGACCAGGATGGCTTCGGGCGGGATTTTGTAGAAATTGGCCAGCGCTGCAACGGCGCGGCCGCTCTTGTTCATGAAGGTTGCCGGCTTCAGCAGCCAAGCCTCGCGGTCTGCGGATTTGAAACGCCCCGCATCACCGAAGAATTTGGATTCGTGGTTGAGCCGGCAGGCGTTTTCCGCGGCAATCTGGTCTACCCACCAGAAACCGGCGTTATGACGCGTAGCCGCATACTGGGCACCCGGGTTGCCCAGACCGACGAATAATTGAATACCGGAATGATTAGCCATAAATGATTACGCGCGTTTTGGTTGCCCAAAACGCGCGCTTTTCAGTCACCTGGCAGAGATTACTCGGCTGCTGGAGCTTCTGGGGCTTCAGCTGCGGTTTCTTCTTCTTCCGCTGCGCTGCCGCCACGTGGCTTGGCGATGGAAACAACTGCAGTGTCTTCACCGTGGACCAGTTGCACGAACTCAACGCCCTTCGGCAGCTTGATTTCGGACAGGTGGATGGAGTGACCGGCTTCCAGGTTTGCCAGATCCACTTCGATGAACTCAGGTAGATCCTTGGCCAGACAGCTGACATCAGCTTCGGTCAGGATGTGGGTGACCAGGCCGCCACCGAGCTTGACGCCAGGTGCAACATCTTCGTTGATGAAGTGCAATGGCACCTTCACGTGGATCTTCTCAGTGGCGCTGACGCGTTGGAAGTCGATGTGCTGAATGGTATTGCGAACTGGATGCAGTTGGTAATCACGCAACAATACGGATTCCTTCTTGCCTTCCACATCCAGAGTCAGGATGGATGCATGGAATGCTTCGTGGCGGAATTCCAGGAACAGGTTCTTGTGATCGAACTCAAGGCTGACTGCTTCCTTGTCACCACCATAAACGATACCTGGCACTGTGCCAGCGCGACGCAGGCGGCGGCTCGCACTCGTACCTTTGCTTTCGCGTTTCTTTGCTTGAATGATAATTTCCATTTTACTACTCCTAAATTACTGCTATCCGCGACCAGATAGCAGGGTTGTGACCAGTTTACTTTTGGTATGCCGGTCGAAACTTGTGTCATTGCTCCATGACCACTATTCCATGAATAGCGAGCTGACGGAATCCTCATTGCTTATGCGGCGTATCGTTTCTGCCAGCAGTTCGGCAGCGCTAATCTGGCGAATCTTGCTACATGCCACAGCATCTGCCCGTAGCGGGATGGTGTTGGTCACGACCAGTTCATCCAGCTCGGAATTGGTGATGCGCTCGATCGCGGCACCGGACAGAACCGGGTGCGTGCAGTAAGCGACC
>PHCM01000266.1 GCA_002842255.1 Betaproteobacteria bacterium HGW-Betaproteobacteria-2
CACAAAATATTTGAGGTAAAGCATGGCTAAAGAGCAGCAGAACGACAAAGTGAACGACAAGACTGCAGCAACTCCAAACGAGGCTGAAGATCGTCGTACGCGCCTGAAGACGCTGATTGTCCTTGGCAAGGAGCGCGGCTACCTGACCTATGCTGAGATCAATGACCATTTGCCGGATGACGTGCAGAATTCCGAGCAGATCGACGGCATCATCGGCATGATCAATGACATGGGTATCCAGGTTTACGAAGAAGCCCCGGATGCCGAAGCCCTGCTGATGTCCGACGCCCCGGCAGCCGTCACCGATGAAGATGCTGTGGAAGAAGCCGAACAGGCGCTGTCCACTGTGGATTCCGAATTCGGCCGCACGACCGACCCTGTGCGTATGTACATGCGTGAAATGGGTACCGTCGACCTGCTCACGCGCGAAGGCGAAATCGAGATTGCCAAGCGCATTGAAGACGGCCTCAAGCACATGGTGCAGGCGATCGCTGCCTGTCCGACGACCATTAATGAATTGCTCGCAATGGTCGAAAAAGTTGAAAAGGATGAAATGAGCGTCGACGATCTGGTCGACGGTCTGATTGATTCCGATGTCGGCATGTCGGATGAAATGGAAGCGGAAGCCGCTGAAGATGCTTCAGAGGAAGCCGAAGAGGAGGATGACGAGGACGAGGATGATGACGGTGCAAAAGCTGCTGCCATCTCCGCAGCTGCGCTGGCAGAGCTGAAGGCGGAAGTGCTGACGCGTTTTGCCGTGATACGTCAGGCTCACGAAAAAATGACGGTGATCCTGCAATCGAAAGGCTCGCAGGACAAGGAATATATCAAGCTGCACAACAGCATCCTGGAAGAACTGACTGCATTCCGTTTTTCGGCAAAGCAGGTTGAAGCGCTGTGTGGCACTGTGCGTGACATGGTGAATGAAGTCCGCGGCCATGAGCGCAAAATCATGGAGTTCTGCGTCGACAAGGCCGGTATGCCGCGTCCGCATTTCATCAAGGTGTTTCCGGGCCATGAAGTCAATCTGGACTGGATCGAAGGTGAACTGGCATCAAACAAGCCCTACGTAGAGCGCCTCGAGCGTTTCAGACACTCGATTGTCGACCAGCAACAGCAGTTGCTGGATCTGCAGGGCAGGGTGGGTCTGCCGATCAAGGAACTGAAGGAGATCAATAAGCAGATGTCTACCGGCGAGGCACGTGCCCGCCGCGCCAAGCGCGAGATGATCGAGGCCAACCTGCGTCTGGTCATTTCCATCGCCAAGAAATACACCAACCGTGGCTTGCAGTTCCTCGACCTGATTCAGGAAGGCAATATCGGCCTGATGAAGGCGGTGGATAAATTCGAATATCGCCGTGGTTACAAATTCTCCACGTATGCCACATGGTGGATCCGTCAGGCCATTACGCGTTCCATTGCCGACCAGGCACGTACCATCCGCATCCCGGTACACATGATCGAAACCATCAACAAGATGAACCGCATCAGCCGCCAGATTCTGCAGGAAACCGGACTGGAGCCGGATCCGGCAACGCTGGCGGAAAAGATGGAAATGCCGGAAGAGAAGATTCGCAAGATTCTGAAAATCTCCAAAGAGCCCATTTCCATGGAAACGCCGATCGGCGACGACGACGATTCGCACCTCGGCGACTTCATCGAGGATCAGGTCACGCTGTTGCCGGACGATGCCGCGCTGTTTGCCAATCTGCGCGAAATCACCAAGGAAATTCTCGACAGCCTGACCCCGCGTGAAGCCAAGGTATTGCGCATGCGCTTCGGCATCGAGATGAACACCGACCATACGCTGGAAGAAGTCGGCAAGCAGTTCGACGTCACCCGCGAACGCATCCGCCAGATCGAGGCCAAGGCCTTGCGCAAACTGCGGCATCCGACACGATCCGAGAAATTGCGCAGCTTCCTCGACTCGGAAACATAACCGCATCGACAGGTGATCCGCGCAACGCGGATCACCCCTGCATCACGCGGGCCTGTAGCTCAATGGTTAGAGCAGAGGACTCATAATCCTTTGGTTGCGAGTTCGAGTCTCGCCGGGCCCACCAACCAACAGCGTATAAGTACCTTTCCGGTGACTCGTCTTTGGTATGACAAAACATGCAAGCATGGATAGGCCGCCACAGCTA
>PHCM01000267.1 GCA_002842255.1 Betaproteobacteria bacterium HGW-Betaproteobacteria-2
TGTTCAAGTGCGGGTGGGTTGTGCATGAATGCCTGTGAGGATTGCGGTGATTAGAACGGCAACTTCATGCCGGCCGGCATCAGGCCGCTCATGCGTTGTTGCGAGGTGGCTTCCGCCTTGTTGACGGCGTCGTTCAATGCGAGCACCAGCAGATCTTCCAGCATCTCCTTGTCGTCACCCATCAGGCTGTCGTCAATGCTGACACGTTTGACTTCGTTTCTGCAGGTCATGGTGACCTTGACCATGCCGGACCCGGCCTGACCTTCAACTTCAACCGTGGCCAGCTCTGCCTGTGCGCGTTTGAGGTTCTCCTGCATTTGTTGGGCCTGCTTCATGAGGTTGCCCATGCCACCTTTCATCATCTGTCTTCTCCTGACGGGTTTTATTGAATTGGTTTGATACTTGAGGGAATGATCTGTGCGCCGAAGTCACGGACCAGCGCCTGGACGAAATCGTCCTCCCGTATGGCCGATTCCGCGGCGGATTGCAATTCGGCCTTTTCCTGGCTGATTTGCGCGGCAGGCGTGTTGCCGGTACCGCCTACTTCAAAATACAGCTTGATATTGGTACCGAAGTGCTGAATCAGGGCCGTGCGCAGTTTTTCCTGGTAACTTTGTTCCAGCAGGTGTTTGTGGGCTGCGGGTACCGATAGATGGAAATTATGCTCATCATGGCGCAGCAGTTCGCAGTTCTGCGCCAGTGCCCTGGCAAGTCCAAGTTTGAGCTGGTCTACCAGCTGACGCCAGTTGCCGTTAAAGACAGTCTTGGCGTTTTCGCTTCTGGTTTCGGCTTTAGTCTCGGCAATGGTTTCAGTTGGTGTGGCTTCCGCTACTTGGGTGATGGCTTTTGGTGTCGATGTCTGGGAAGCTGGTGCTGCTTGTGCTGGAGCAATAATGGCTTCTCGGGCAGGAGTATTTGAGCTCGCAGCAGCTGCAGGTTTTCCAGTACTACCTGAACCTTCACCTGGCAGAAAGGCCAGCATGCGCAGCAGGCACATGCTGAAGCCGGCAAATTCGTCTGGGGCCAAACCGATGTCGCGTCGGCCAAGCAGGGCGATCTGATAGAACAGTTGTATCTGTTCCGGGCTGAGTTTTCCTGCAAGCGCCACTAATCTTGCATATTCCGGCAGATCCTGAGATACGCTGCCGGGCGCTGATTGATATACCGCGATCTGGTAGAGCAGTGTGGCCAGATCTGCCAGTGCGGCTTCGAAGGACAGGCTGCGTTGTTCCATCTGCTGGGCAAAGGCCATCAGGCTGGTGCCATCCCCAGCGGCCAGGGTATCGAGCAGGTCGAACAGATAGCTCTGGTCGATCGCGCCCAGCATGGTGCGAACTTCCTGTTCATTGACAGCATTGCCGCCGTAGGCGATAGCCTGGTCCAGTAATGAAAGAGCATCGCGCATACTGCCGTTGGCTGCACGGGCAATCAATTGCAGCGCGACCGGTTCGTAAGCGATCTGTTCCTCCCCGAGGATGTGCTGCAAGTGTTCGCTGATGTCGGCGCCGGACATCTGGCGCAGATTGAATTGCAGGCAGCGGGAGAGAACAGTGACGGGTACTTTTTGCGGGTCGGTTGTCGCCAGGATGAATTTGACGTGCGCAGGAGGCTCTTCCAGCGTCTTCAGCATGGCGTTGAAAGCATGGCCGGTGAGCTGATGCACTTCGTCCAGCATGTAGACCTTGTAGCGACCCTGTGTCGGTGCATAGACGGCTTTTTCCAGCAGGGCAGTCATGTCATCGACACCGCGATTCGATGCGGCATCCATCTCGACGTAATCAATGAAGCTGCCCTTGTCGATAGCTACGCAGGCGGAGCATTGACCGCAAGGTCTGGAAGTGACGCCGGTTTCGCAATTCAGCGACTTGGCGAGTATGCGAGACAGTGTGGTTTTGCCTACCCCGCGTGTGCCTGTAAAGAGGTAGGCATGATGCAGGCGTTGCTGATCCAGCGCATTGCCCAGTGCGCGCACGACATGATCCTGGCCGACTAGCGTTTCAAACGATTTTGGACGCCATTTGCGGGCCAGAACCTGATAACTCATACTTGGATACTCGCGAGATTAAGAACTTGTTTGCAGTGACTCAACTTTAGCTGAAATCATCGCTTAAGTCATGGCTTTAAGTCTCAAGCAGTTTTGGCA
>PHCM01000268.1 GCA_002842255.1 Betaproteobacteria bacterium HGW-Betaproteobacteria-2
CTGGGGCAGATCCACCTTCATGGCCAAATAATCGCCGATAGCAGCCTGCCATCGGCCATACCGGACAAAAAGAAGACAAGAAGAACAAGCATGCAGAACATCACACAGAACATCATCAATGCCGCCAATCAGGTCATCCTCGGCAAGGACAGACAGATCCGCATGGCGCTCGCCTGCATCCTCGCCCGCGGTCACCTGCTGATCGAAGACCTGCCGGGCATGGGCAAGACCACCCTCGCCCACACGCTGGCGCAAGTGCTCGGCCTCAAATTCAGCCGCGTACAATTCACCAGCGACCTGCTGCCGGCCGATATCCTCGGCGTCTCGGTCTACGACCGCAACAACGCGGTGTTCAACTTCCACCCGGGTCCGGTTTTTACCAACGTGCTGCTGGCAGATGAGGTCAACCGCGCGACACCGAAAACCCAGAGCGCCCTGCTCGAGGCGATGGAAGAAGGCCAGGTCACCATCGAAGGCGAGACCCGCGTGTTGCCGCAGCCGTTCTTCGTCATCGCCACACAGAACCCGGTCCACCATATCGGCACTTTCCCTTTGCCGGAATCGCAGCTCGACCGCTTCCTGATGCGTATCGAGCTCGGTTATCCGGACGCCGACTCGGAACGCAATCTGTTGAAAAACAGCGGCGGTCGCGATCAGGTCGCCAACATCACCCCTTGCATCGATAGCGCCGGACTGATCCGCTTGCAGCAGGCAGCACAGCAGATCCATGTCTCCGACGCATTGCTGGACTATCTGCAGGCCATCCTGCGATTCACCCGCAGCTCACCACGCTATGTTAATGGCCTGTCGCCGCGCGCCGGGCTTGCATTGCGCCAGTGCGCACAAGCCTGGGCCATGATGGAAGGCCGCGATTTCGCATTGCCGGAAGATATCCAGGCCGTGTTGCCCGGCGTGGTCGGCCACCGGTTGCAGGCTAGCGGACATGAACAAGGCAGCACGGATCCGGTCGAGCACCTGATCCAGAGCGTCGCCGTTTCCTGATCCGCCTGTCACGCATGCCACTCGCACTGAAACTGCCGGACTGGACCCGCTGGCTGCGTATCGCGCAGGCAGAACAAGCGCATGCCACCTTGAGTAGACGCCACATCTACATCCTGCCGACTCGCGCCGGCTGGTTCTTTGCCTTCGTCCTGCTGCTGATGCTGATCGGCGCTATCAACTACACATTGAGCCTGGGCTTCGTGCTCGTCTTCCTGCTGGCCGGCATGTCGGTGGTCGGCATGCTGCATACCTGGCGCAACCTGGCATATCTGCAGGCGTCCGTCGGGCGCATAGAACCGGTTTTTGTTGGTGATGATGCCACCTTCAACATCGTGCTCACCGACAGCAGAAACCGCGCCCGCTATGCCATCTGCGCCGGATTCGATCCTGCTCCGGAAGACGCTTCGCCACCGGTGTGCCTCGACATTCCGGCCAACGGCTCCGCCACCGCCGGACTTGCCGTCACCAGCAACCGCCGCGGCTGGCTCCATGCCGGCCGCATCAAGCTCTACACCGAATTCCCGCTGGGCCTGTTTCACACCTGGGGCTACGTCGATCTGGATTGCCACTGCCTGATCTATCCGCGTCCGGCCACCAATGACCTGCCCCTGCCCTCCGCGCCGGACCGCGATGCCAAAGGCAGCGCCGACACCATCATCGGCGATGACGATTTCTTCGGCCACCGCAGCTATCAGGCCGGCGATTCGCCGAAACGCATCGACTGGAAAGCCTCAGCGCGCGAACAGGGCATCTTCACCAAGCAGTTCCAAGGCACGGCACAAAGCACGCTATGGCTCGACTGGGCAACAGCACCGGGCAGTGATGATGAACAGCGCATCAGTCAGCTGACACGCTGGGTCATGGATGCCGATGCACTCAATCAAGCCTACGGCCTGCGCCTGCCAAGCCGGGAATTCGCGCCGGATAACGGCCCGGCCCACTTGCAGCAATGCCTGCAGGCATTGGCACTGATGTAGACATGCGAGCCAAAGAACCCGACATCATCGACTTGCGCTGGCTGCTACTGGGCCTGTGTCTGGTCATGGCGCTGCATCTGCACCATTTCGCCGGCTGGGTGGCGCTCTCCATCACTGTGTTGATCGCCTGGCGCTATCTGCT
>PHCM01000269.1 GCA_002842255.1 Betaproteobacteria bacterium HGW-Betaproteobacteria-2
GACCAATTATGAAGTCGACAAGACCGTGCGCTACGTGCAGCAACCCATGGGCGGCATCAAGCGCCTGACGGTTGCCGTGGTCGTCAATCACATCACCAGCGTGGATGCGAACGGCAAGACCGTCACACGCCCGCTGACCGATGATGAAAAAACCCAGATCAACGAGCTTGCCAAACAGGCCATGGGTTTCAATGCCGAACGCGGCGATTCATTGACCGTGGTCAACAACTCTTTCGTCAGCGTAGAACAGGAAGTCCTGCCCGAGATTCCGTTATGGAAACAACCGGCAACCATTGAAATGGCAAAGGATGCCGGCAAGTTCCTGATCGGCCTGATCATCATCCTGCTGCTCTACCTGCGCTTGCTGAAACCCATGGTGCGCACGCTTATCACACCTGCCTCACCCATGTTGCCGGCCCCGCCCGACGATGGTTCGGTAGTCAAGCTGAGCAGCAATGAAAGTCTTTCGGCCAGAGGCCTTGGTGCCCAGGGCTATGAGGAGAATCTGGTAGTGACCAAACAGATCGCCAAGGAGAATCCGAAATTGGTCGCCAATGTAGTGACATCATGGGTCAGCGGCAATGGTTGAAGATAACATCACAAAAGGCGCCATCCTCATGCTGGCGCTGGGCGAAGAAGAGGCTTCTGAAGTCATGAAGCATTTGAGCCCGCGCGAGGTGCAGAAACTGGGCGCCGCCATGACCGCCATGAAGACCATCGGTCACGATGAAGTCGAATCGGTGCTGAACGAGTTCCTCGCGACTGCCAGTCAGAACACCTCTCTCGGCCTCGATTCGGACGATTACGTGCGTTCCGTGCTGAACCGCGCATTGGGCGAAGACAAGGCTTCCAGTCTGCTCAGCCGGATCATCCAGGAACGCGATTCCAGCGGCATCGAAAGTTTGAAATGGATGGATTCGCTGACCGTCGCGGAATTCGTCAAGAATGAACACCCGCAGATCATCGCCACCATCCTTGTGCATCTCGAGCGTGACCAGGCCTCCGAAGTGCTCAGCCATTTCACGGAACGCCTGCGCCACGATGTGATGTTGCGTATCGCCACCCTGGATGGGATCAAACCGACCGCATTGAAGGAATTGAACGATGTGCTGACCAAATTGCTCAGCGGCAATGAGAATCTCAAAAAGAAGAACCTTGGCGGCGTCAAGGCCGCTGCGGAAATCATGAATTACATCAGCGGCGAACATGAAACAGCACTAATGGATGCGCTCAAGTCCTACGATGACGATATGGCACAAAAAATCATGGATGAGATGTTTGTCTTCGATGACATTATGGAGATCGACGACAAGGGCATACAGACCATATTGCGCGAGGTGCAATCCGACAGCCTGATTCTTGCGCTCAAAGGCTCGACTGCCGAATTGCGTGAAAAAATCTTCAAGAACATGTCCACGCGCGCCGCCGAGATGATGCGCGAAGACCTGGAAAGCAAGGGCCCGGTACGCTTGTCCGAGGTTGAGGCGCAACAAAAACTAATCCTGCAGATTGTTCGCAAGCTCGCCGACGAAGGCCAGATCATGATAGGCAAGGGAGGCGAAGACACTTATGTCTGATATCAACCTGCCCAAAGAGGCACAAGACGAATATCAGCGCTGGGAGATGTCCACTTTATCGGCTGAGGGCAAAACACATTCCAGGAAAGTGGAACGTGCAAAACCCAAAATCCCTGATGAATTGGCACAGATCCTTGAAAACGCACGCATCGAAGCCTTCAAGAAAGGCTACACAAATGGCATGAAGGAAGGTTATGAGGCCGGCTTGCAGAAAGCCGCCGACCATGAAAAAGCCATTGCCGATCTTGCCAGGGCTTTCACCGGTTCGTTAAGGGAAGCGGACGAAAAGATTGCAGAGGAATTACTCACGCTTGCGCTGGATATTGCCAAAGCCATGCTCAAGACCAGCCTGAATACCAATCACGATCGCGTGCTTGCCGTAGTCAAGGAATCGATTCGCTACCTGCCCATGGTGAAGCAGCCAGCACGCATTTTGCTCAACCCGGCAGATGCCGAGGCAGTGAAATTGAACCTGGCCGAGGAACTGGCCGAAGGCGGCTGGCTGATTATCGAGGAGCAAACGATAGAGCGCGGCGGCTG
>PHCM01000007.1 GCA_002842255.1 Betaproteobacteria bacterium HGW-Betaproteobacteria-2
TATATTCTTCAGTGCCATTGCCATCGTTGCGTCGGTTGTGATTGTTTATTTGCTGAGAAAACACAAGGCAGAGAAACTTTTCTGTTTTGCGCTGGCCCTGGTTTTAGGCGGCGCTCTCGGCAATCTGTATGACCGGCTGACCCTGGGTTATGTGGTGGATTTTCTCTTGTTCCATTATCAGGGTTGGTATTGGCCGGCATTCAATGTGGCAGATTCCGCCATCAGTTGTGGTGTCGTATTATTATTGATTGATAGTTTCAAAAAGCCCCGCACCTGAACATTCAGGTAAACCAGAGGGCGATAGCCATTGTCTGTAGCCGCAGGCAATGCAAGGAGATGAGCATGGTGAAAGTGATCAAGAGCGATGATGAATGGCGGGCACAGCTCAGCCCGATTCAGTACGAAGTGACACGCAAGTCGGCGACCGAGCGTCCGGGAACCGGTGAATATACTTATCACAAGAACCACGGGATCTATACTTGCGTTTGTTGTAACACGCCGCTGTTTGAGTCGGACGCCAAATTCGATTCCGGCTGCGGCTGGCCCAGTTATTTCAAACCAATCAATAAAGACAATGTGCGCGAAAAGATCGACAGTTCGCACCACATGATACGTACCGAAGTCATCTGTAATGTCTGCGATGCGCACCTGGGTCATGTTTTCAACGATGGCCCTCAGCCGACCGGCTTGCGCTACTGCATCAATTCCGCTGCGCTGAAATTCGAAGCACTGTCGGCCGATATAAATTAAGGTCAACTTTCCATTCGCGATGTTGTCGGACAAGTTCAGGCAATTCACGAAAGGAAAAGCATGAATCGAATCAACATGATGCTGACAGCTGGCCTGCTGGCGTTTGCAACAACGGCTCTGGCCGACACTTCGGGCAACTACGACCCCAAACCGGGCCAGTGGTCCACGGTAGTTGCAATCTTCGATAACAACAAAAACCATTACCTGCTTAAAACATCCGTCAATAACGACTTGGCGGAATGTTCGGACAGGTTGCATCGATTCAGCCAGAATCTGCATGCGGCTAACGGCATGGTCTGGACAAGTTATGCCAAGGACGTCGTTAAATTTGAAGCAACTCCGGGGACAACCGATGTACAGGTCAAGGTGCTCGATGTGCGTTGCGTACTCGAGCCTTATGATCCGGAGCTGGTAAAGAAATACTAGGTTTCTGACCAATGGCATCGATAGTAAAAAGCCCGCAATCGCGGGCTTTTTACTTGGTACTAACGGCAAGTGATGCTATGGCGATCACTTTAGATCGAAGCGATCCGCATTCATCACCTTGGTCCAGGCCTTGACGAAGTCCTGCACGAACTTCTCCTTCGCATCGTCCTGTGCGTAGACTTCCGCATAGGCGCGCAGGATGGAGTTGGAGCCGAACACCAGATCAGCCCGGGTTGCTGTCCACTTCACCGCGCCGGTCTTGCGCTCGCGAATCTCGTACAGGTTGCTGCCGGCCGGCTTCCAGGTGTAGGCCATGTCGGTCAGGTTGACGAAGAAGTCGTTGGTCAGCGCGCCGACGCGGTCGGTAAAGACGCCGTGTTTGCTGCCGCCGTGGTTGGTGCCCAGCACGCGCATGCCGCCGACCAGCACGGTCATCTCGTGCGCGGTCAGGCCCAGTAGTTGCGTGCGGTCCAGCATCAATTCCTCGGCGGTGACGACGTAGTCCTGCTTCAGCCAGTTGCGGTAGCCGTCGGCTACCGGTTCCAGCACCTCGAAGGATTCAACGTCGGTCTGAGCCTGGCTGGCATCGCCGCGGCCGGGTGTGAATGGTACGCTGACGTCGAAGCCAGCCGCCTTGGCCGCCTGCTCGATACCGACGTTGCCGCCCAGCACGATGACGTCGGCGACACTGGCGCCGGTCTCGGCTGCGATCTTTTCATAGGCGGCCAATACCTTGGCGAGATGTGCCGGTTCGTTGCCTTCCCAGTCCTTCTGCGGGGCGAGACGGATGCGCGCACCATTGGCGCCGCCGCGCATGTCCGAACCGCGGAAGGTTCTTGCGCTATCCCAGGCAGTGGCGACCATGTCACCGATGCCGAGTCCGCTCACCGAAATCTTCGCCTTGACCGCATCAACGTCGTAATCCGCACGGCCGGCCGGCACCGGATCCTGCCAGATCAGATCTTCCTGCGGCACATCCGGGCCGATGTAACGGCTCTTCGGACCCATGTCGCGGTGGGTCAGTTTGAACCACGCGCGGGCGAAGACTTCCGAGAAGTGGGCCGGATCCTGGTGGAAGCGCTCGGCTATCTTGCGGTATTCCGGATCGAACCTCATGGCCATGTCGGCATCTGTCATGATCGGGTTATGGCGGATGGCCGGATCCTCGACGTCGACCGGCATGTCCTCTTCCTTGATGTTGACCGGCTCCCACTGCCAAGCACCGGCCGGTGACTTCTGCAGCCACCAGTCATAGCCGAGCAGCAGGTCGAAATAGCCGTTGTCCCATTTGGTCGGGTGTGTGGTCCAGGCACCCTCGATGCCGCTGGTCACGGTGTCGCGGCCGATGCCGCGGGTGGTATGGTTCTGCCAGCCGAAGCCCTGCTGTTCCAGCTCGGCGCCTTCCGGAGCCGGGCCAAGATTGGTCGCGCTGCCGTTGCCGTGCGCTTTGCCCACGGTGTGACCGCCGGCAGTGAGAGCTACGGTTTCCTCGTCGTTCATCGCCATGCGGGCGAAGGTGATACGTATGTCATGCGCGGTCTTCAGCGGGTCCGGTTTGCCATCGACGCCTTCCGGGTTGACGTAGATCAGGCCCATCATGACGGCAGCCAGCGGGTTCTCCAAGTCGCGTTCGCCGGAGTAGCGGCTGCCCTCGCTGCCGCTGGGCGCCAGCCATTCCCTTTCCGAGCCCCAGTAGGTGTCTTTTTCCGGATGCCAGATATCCTCGCGGCCGAAACCAAAGCCGAAGGTCTTGAGGCCCATGGATTCATAGGCAATAGTACCGGCGAGGACGATCAGATCGGCCCAGCTGATCTTGTTGCCGTACTTCTTCTTGATCGGCCACAGCAGGCGGCGCGCCTTGTCCAGATTGACGTTGTCCGGCCAACTGCTGATTGGCGCGAAACGCTGGTTGCCGGTGCCGGCGCCACCACGACCGTCGGCGATACGATAGGTGCCGGCGGCGTGCCAGGCCATGCGGATCATCAGGCCGCCGTAGTGGCCCCAATCCGCCGGCCACCATTCCTGGCTGTCGGTCATCAGGGCATGCAGGTCCTTCTTCAATGCATCTACATCAAGTTTCTTCAGTTCTTCGCGGTAATTGAAGCCTTCGCCCAGTGGATTGGTCTTGTTGTCGTGCTGATGGAGGATGTCCAGGTTCAGCGCCTTGGGCCACCAGTCCATCCTGGATGCGCTGGCGCTGGTATTGCCGCCGTGCATGACCGGGCACTTGCCGGCAGGGGGTGATGTGTTTTCCATAATTAGCTCCTTCTCTCGTGTGGGTTCTTCGTGTCCTTAGTGGCTGATTCCATAATTGGCCAGATATTCCAGCAAGCGCTGGTTGAAAACAGTTTTTCTGAAGTGCTGCATGATGTCTCCTGATGTCATGAAGTGAGACCATCATAGAGCGCATGAATTTATTAATAAAATTGATTGTTAATATATTATCGATAGTAATTATTAATTGATGTGTGATACATGATGTTCATGAAAACTAATTAACAGCTTGTTGCTTACAAACAGTTCAGGAGCCGCGGCCGTATCGCATGCCGCAATGGTGAACCTCTGTGTCCGCAGGCATACTAAGCACTAGTTGATAGCGAAAGAGGAATTGCTCATGACCAACCACAAGCCTATATCACGCAGCCTGCAAAGTCTGGTATTGGTGAGCGCATTATCGTTTTTCATGCTGGCGAATTCTGTGGCGGCACTGGCTGATCAGGCATGCGCGAAGGAAATTCGCCAGCAAGGCGAACAAAATGTCGTGGTGCGTCTGGCAGTGTATGAATTCGAAACGGGAAAATATGATCTGGCGATGCTGCTCGGCGAACAGGCGCCGGAAGTCAAACGCATCAGCTTTTCCGGCAGGGAAACTGCCTGTGCCTATCAGCCGCTAGTGCTGCAGCGGGGCGGCGATTGGGGCTGGCATATGGTCTGGCAGGAGCCCGGCAAGGGTCTGTTTTATGCGCGCATGGATGGCGAAGCCTGGGTGTCCTCACCAAAAAAACGGATTGCCGATCAGCCTGCCCAACAGGTCGAGTTTCAGTCGGATGGTCAGCAGTTGGACATATCCTGGCGGGATGACGCTGGCCAGCAGTTCAGCCGGCGTTCTGCCGATGAAGGCCAGAGCTGGGATTAACCTTTAGGATCTGATTCGCTGTCCGGCTTATGCGCGATGTGCAGTGCCGCCTTGCACAGCAGGTGGGCGCTGACCGGCGCTGTGATGAAGAGGAACATGGTTGCCGCGATCTCGTGCAGGCTGATGCCGGGGTCGGTGACACTGAAGTAGATCGCAGAAGCCACGACCATGGCGCCGACACCCAGCGTTGTGGTTTTGGTCGGGCCGTGCAGGCGCATGAAGAAATCCGGCAGGCGCGCGAGGCCGATCGAACCGAGCAGGGTAAAGCCGGCACCGACCAGAATCAGCAGGGCAATCAGGGTTTCGGTCCAGATACTCATTCTATGATGTTCCCACGTAACAGATATTTTGAAAGTGCCACCGTGCCGACAAAACCCATGATGGCAATCAGCAGGGCGGATTCGAAATAGGCCGAATTGCTGGTGTTTATGCCGAGCAGTACCAGCAGGGCGATGGTGTTGATATAAAGCGTATCCAGTGCCAGGATGCGATCCGTGGCATCCGGGCCGCGCACCATGCGGTACAAGCTCAGTACCATGGCCAGTGCAATCATGGCAAAGGCAATCTGTATGACGGCATTCAACATGAGAATATCTCCTTCAACGGTTGCTCATAGCGCGTCTTGATGGCGCGTATCGTCGCTTCGCGATCATCTACATTGAGCGCGTGCACCTGCAATACCCAGCGTGCGCGGTCGATATCGATGGATACGGTGCCCGGCGTCAGTGAGACGATGCTGGCGAGCAAGGTGCCGACGAAAGGATCCTGCATGTCCAGCGGTACTTCGATGAAAGCCGGTTTGATACGCTTGGTGGGGCCCAGTACCAGTTTGGCGACATCAATGCTGGCCAGCAGGATATCGTAGATGACGATGCAGAAAAGCCGTATGGCCGGCAGCAGTTTGACGCTGGGCGGATGTTCGGGCCAGAAGCGGCGGGTGAGCAGCGGCAGGCCAATCGCCAGGATCAGTGCCAGGACGGTATGCGCCAGCGAGGATGCATTGTTGAGCGCCATCCAGAGCAGGAAGATGGCGACGGTGAGGGCCGGATGCGGGAAGAAACGTCTCATGGTCTGGTCATCCTCGGTATCGCGGCATGGTCCGGAATCACCGCATCGATGTATTGCGATGGTTCATGCAGCTGTGCAGCAGTGCGCTGGGTGAAGTCTGAAACCGGCTTTGCAAAGATTACGAGCAGCATGGAAACCGCAATCAGGCCGAAGGTCGACAGATACTGGCGCCAGCTTCTGACGGCTGCTTGTGCTATTGGCTCTTGATGGATTTCGTCTTCCGGCGGCGCTTCCCAGAACAGGCGACTGCCGGCCTTGGCCAGCGCGACCGTGGTCAGCAGGCCGGAGACAAGAATCACGGCCCAGATGGCGGCGGCCATGGAACTCTGGCTTACTGCCGAGAGCAGCATCAATTTGCCGACGAAACCGGAAAATGGCGGCAGACCGGCGGCAGTTGCTGCCAACAGTAAAAATCCAATCTGCAGGCTGATACTGGTGACTTTCTCTGCTCGGAACAGGCCGTCGCCGGCGCGTCCGCGGGCATCACGAATCAGGTCGGCCAGCATGAAGAAGGCCGCGCCAACGATGGCGGATTGCACCAGATAATACAGTGCGGCAGCCGTGGTCAGGCTGTCGCTCAATGACGGCACAATCAGCAGCACGCCTGCGGAGCCAAGCACCAGCCAAGCGACCAATGCCTGCAGACTCTTTGCTGCGAGGATACCTAGCGCGGCGAAAACGATGGTTGCCAATGCGGCAATCACCAGCCAGTCACCGACCAGCCCGGTGGTGGCCGGCGCAGAATCAAGGGCGATCATTTGAACCCGCAGCACGGCAACGATGCCGACCTTGGTCATGATGGCGAACAGTGCCGCGACTGCCGGTCCGGCAGCTGCATAAGCGTGTGGTAGCCAGAACGACAGCGGCAGCACGGCGGCTTTCAGTACGAACACGGTAATCAGCAGTGCGCCGGCGACTCGCACCAGTGCAGACTCCTCGGCAGGGATGCTTTGCAGTTGCAGTGCGATGTCGGCCAGATTGAGGGTACCAAGCGTGCCATAGATCAGTCCGAGCGCGATCAGGAACACGGCGGAGCCGGCGAGGTTGAGCGTGACATAGGCAAAGCCTGCGCGGCTCTTGTTGAGGCCGCCGCCGTGCGCCAGCAGGATGTAGGAGGCAAGCAACATCACTTCGAAGAAGACGAACAGGTTGAAGACGTCACCGGTCAGGAATGCGCCGTTGATGCCTACCAGTTGTAGCTGGAAGATGGCATGGAAATGCCGGCCTTTCTGGTCAAAGCCGGCGCTTGCATAGAGTAGGGCGAACGCTGCCAACACTGAAGTCACCATGACGCCAAGCGCTGCCAGGCGGTCGGCGACCAGCGTGATGCCGAATGGTGGCGTCCAGTCGCCGAGTGCGTAGGTTAACGGGTTGCCGCTATCGGCCAACAACAACAGATGAGCGGAAGCGGCCAGCAGCAGGATGGCAGCCAGTGCACTGATGCCGCGTTGCAGGCATGCCTTGCGGCCGCTCAGCATCAGCAGCGTCATGCTGGCGATGAAAGGAATCAGGATCGGCAGAATCGGACTATGGCTCATGATGCTGTGGTTCATAATACTTGGTTCATGACTGTTGTTCTTTTTGATTGGTGGCTGGCGGCTGGTGGGCAATGGCAGCTTCACTGTTGATGTCATCTGCCATTTCCGGCATGTCGACATGATCACTGCCGGATTCGGACAGGCCGCGCAAGGCGAGGGTGACGATATAGGCGGTCATGCCGAAGCCGATGACGATGGCGGTCAGCACCAGCGCCTGCGGAATCGGGTCGGTGTAGTGGCTGGCTTCGCTACTGATGATGGGCGGCGCGTTGACCACCAGGCGACCGCTGGCGAACAGGAACAGGTTGACGGCATAAGACAGCAGCGTCAGGCCGAGAATCACCGGGAAGGTGCGGGCGCGAAGCATCAGATAGACACCGCAGCTTGAAAGCAGACCGATCGCGATGGCGAGCATGGCTTCCATCAGGCGTTTTCCTTTCTGTAATGCAGGCGACCGAGTTCGGTCAGGATCAGCAACACCGTCGCCACCACCACCAGATAGACGCCGAGGTCGAAGATGATGACCGAGGCGAGTTCGATGTCACCCAGCAGCGGAATTTCAAAATGCCCATGCGCGCTGGTGAGGAAGGGCCGCGCGAAGAACCAGCTGACGAGGCCGATGCCGGCGGCAAAGGCCAACCCCAGGCCGAGGAATGGCGGATAGTACTTCGGCAGGCGCTGTTCGGCGAAGGACAGGCCGCCCGCCAGCGATTGCAGGATAAGGGCGACACCGGTGACCAGGCCGGCGACGAAGCCGCCGCCCGGCAGGTTGTGGCCGCGCAGGAAGATATAGACGGCAACGGCCAGCGCCAGCGGTAGCAGTGGCCGCATCAGCATCTTGAGGAACAGCGGGTGAGCTTCTTCTGCCCACAGGCGCCCAACGGCATCTTTTGCCGGTGGCGTCAGACGCAACTGGTCAAGCAGTGCGTGGGCGCCCAACGCAGCCATGGCCAGCACGGCGATCTCGCCCAGTGTATCGAAGCCGCGGAAATCGACCAGGATGACGTTGACCACGTTACTACCGCCACCGCCCGGTACGGATTGCTCAAGGTAATAGCCGGAAATGGTATTGAAGGAGCTGGTCAGCATTGCGTAGGTAATGAAAGCCATCCCCAGGCCGATGCCTGCCGCAAGGATGATGTCGCGAGCGATGCGCGCACGCGAGGATTCCTTCGGCGAGCTTTGCGGCAGGTAATACAGTGCCAGCAGCATGAGGACGATGGTAACAACCTCGACCGAAAGCTGAGTCAGCGCCAGGTCAGGTGCCGAGAATCTCACAAAGGTCAGCGAGACGACCAGGCCGACGATGCCGATCAGCACCACGGCCAGCAGACGGCGATGGTGAAGCAGTGTGGTGCCGATGGTGCCGAGCATGAGGCCTGCCAGGGCGATGAGGGCGGCGATGTCGAACGGAACACCGGGGTTGTGCTGCGGCAGGCGGCCGCCAGTGCTGTAGGCCCAGCCGGCGTAGACCAGCACGAAGGCACAGAGCAGGGCGATATAGCGTTGCAGCGAGCCATTGTCGAGGGCACGAAGTATGCGCTCGGACTGTTCCACCAGATAGCGGTGCAGGCGCTCGAAACCGGTGCGGCTGTTGAGCGAAGGCAGCTTGTGGTGCCACTCGATCAGATGACGACGCATGGCGTAGATGCCGACACCGCCGGCCAGCGCGATCAAACTCATGACAAAGGCCAAGTTGAAACCGTGCCAGATCTTGAGGTCATAGGCCGGCAAGGGGGCTTGCAGCACAGCGCCGGCAGCAGAGGCCAGCAGGCTGCCGACTGCCCAGGCCGGGAACATGCCGACCACCAGGCACAGCAGCACCAGAATCTCGACCGGCACGCGCATCCAGCGCGGCGGTTCGTGCGGTTGACGGGGCAGGTCGACGGGTTCGCCGTTGAAGAACACATCATGGATGAAGCGCGCGGAGTAGGCGACGGCCAGTATGCCGGCGATGGTGGCAAAAACCGGCAATAGCAGATGTGCGCCGTCAAAGCCGGTAAACAGCACAGCCTCGGTAAAGAACATCTCCTTGCTGAGGAAGCCGTTGAGCAGAGGCACGCCGGCCATCGAGGCGGCTGCCACCATGGCCAGGGTCGCCGTGATCGGCATCAGCTTGAACAAGCCGTTGACGCGCCGCATGTCGCGCGTACCGCATTCGTGGTCGATGATGCCGGCTGCCATGAAGAGGGAAGCCTTGAAGATGGCGTGATTGATGATGTGGAATACTCCTGCAATCACTGACATCGGAGTGCTGAGCCCGAACAGCAGAGTAATCAGGCCCAGGTGGCTGATGGTGGAATAGGCCAGCAGGCCCTTGAAGTCGTCGCGGTACATGGCCATGTAGGCGCCATAGACCAACGTGATGGCACCTATGACGCTGACGCTGATGACCCAGGCATCGGTGCCGGAAAGTACAGGATAAAGTCTTGCCAGCAGGAATACGCCAGCCTTGACCATGGTCGCCGAGTGCAGATAGGCGGAAACCGGGGTAGGCGCGGCCATCGCATTCGGCAACCAGAAATGAAACGGGAACTGCGCGGATTTGGTAAAGGCTCCGAGTAGCACCAGGGTCAGGATCACCGGATAGAGCGGGTCGGCCTTGATCAGGTCTGCCGCTGCGATGACCGCGCTCAGTTCATAACTGCCTGCGACCTGGCCGAGCAGGATGACGCCTGCCAGCAATGCGAGGCCGCCGCCGCCGGTGACTGCCAGGGCCATGCGCGCGGCGATGCGCGATTCATAGGCTTCGGATTTATAGGCGATGAGCAGGAAGGAGGAAAGGCTGGTGATCTCCCAGAACACCACCATCAACAGCAGGTTCTCCGACAGCACGATGCCTAGCATGGCCGACATGAACAGCAGCAGGAAGGCGAAAAAACGCCCGAGCTTGTCGTAATCCGGTAGGTAGTAATGTGCGTACAGCGCCACCAGTATGCCGATACCGAGAATCAGGATGGAAAACAGCATGCCCAGCCCGTCGAGACGGAATCCCAGGTTGATGCCGTAAGCCGGTAGCCAGTCCAGATGCATGACTACGGTCTGCCCGCCGATCACGCTGGAGAACAGCGGGATCAGTAGTGCCAGTGTTAGCGCCATGACGGCGCCAGTGGCAATGGTGGCTGCCTTGCGGCCATAAGGTTCCGCCATCAAAGGCAAGGCAACGCCGCCAAAGGCGACCATCAGTGCCAGAGGCAGCAGCAGGGCTTGGGACAGGTGTTCAATCATGCGAGCTGTTATCTAATGAGGACATAAGTGACCGGCTTGTTCAGATTCTTATAGTCAATTGGCAGGGCTGAGAGGTTCATAAACATCAGAAAAAATTCCGCAGCGTGCATAACGGTTACGGAAATTGAATGCGAAAAAATTATAGCATGGCAAATGCAGCTCCCCGATGATTACAGCCACTTGAAATACGTGCAGAATCCCTCATGTAGATAACAACATTATCTGACAAGTGAAGAGGACAACATGCGCTTCGACAAACTGACTACAAAATTCCAGGAAGCGATTGCCGAGGCCCAGAGCGTCGCTGTCGGCAACGACAACCCGAGCATAGAGGCGCAGCATCTGCTGCAGGCGCTGCTGCAACAGGAAGACGGCAGCACTTCGTCCCTGCTGGGACATGCCGGCGTCAACCTGCTGCCGTTGCGTGCGGCATTGCAGCAATCGATCAAGGATCTGCCCAGAATCGAGAACAATGCCGGTGAGGTGTCGATCTCGCGCGACCTCAATAATCTGCTCAATGTTACCGACAAGAACGCGCAGCAACGCGGTGATACCTATATCGCCAGTGAGATGTTCCTGCTGGCGCTGGCTGACGACAATGGCGCGACCGGCAAGCTGCTGAAACAGCATGGCCTGAGCAAGCCTGCACTGGAAAAGGCGATTGAAGCCGTACGCGGCGGTTCGCAGGTAGACAGTTCCGAAGCCGAAGGTCAGCGCGAGGCGCTGAAGAAATACACGATGGATCTCACCGAACGTGCCCGCATGGGTAAGCTGGATCCGGTCATCGGCCGTGACGACGAGATTCGCCGCGCCATTCAGGTGCTGCAGCGCCGCACCAAGAACAATCCGGTGCTGATTGGTGAACCCGGCGTCGGCAAGACCGCTATTGTCGAAGGGCTGGCGCAGCGTATCGTCAATGGCGAGGTGCCGGACACGCTGAAGAACAAGAAGGTACTGTCACTCGACATGGCCGCCCTGCTGGCCGGTGCCAAATACCGCGGTGAGTTCGAGGAACGCCTGAAATCCGTGCTGAAGGAACTGGCGCAGGACGAGGGCCGTACCATCGTCTTCATCGATGAGATCCATACCATGGTCGGCGCCGGTAAGGCTGAAGGCGCCATGGATGCCGGCAACATGCTGAAACCGGCGCTGGCCCGCGGTGAGCTGCACTGCGTCGGTGCGACCACGCTGGATGAATACCGTAAATACATCGAGAAGGATGCCGCGCTGGAACGTCGCTTCCAGAAAGTGCTGGTGGATGAGCCGACGGTCGAGGCGACTATCGCTATCCTGCGCGGCCTGCAGGAAAAATACGAATTGCATCACGGTGTCGAGATTACCGACCCGGCCATCGTTGCCGCCGCCGAATTGTCTCACCGTTACATCACCGACCGCTTCCTGCCGGACAAGGCTATCGACCTCATAGATGAGGCCGCTTCACGCATCAAGATGGAGATCGATTCCAAGCCGGAAGTCATGGACAAGCTAGACCGCCGCCTGATTCAGCTAAAGATCGAGCGCGAGGCAGTGAAGAAGGAAAAGGATGAAGGTTCGCAGAAGCGTTTCGCCCTGATTGAGGAAGAGATCGCGCGTCTGGAGAAGGAATATGCCGACCTCGAGGAAATCTGGAAGTCGGAGAAGGCGCAGGTGCAGGGCAGCCAGCACATCAAGGAAGAGATCGAGAAGATCAGGCTGCAGATGGAAGAAGCCACGCGCAAAGGCGAATGGCAGAAGGTTTCCGAGCTGCAATATGGCAAGCTGCCGGAGCTGGAAGCGCAACTGAAGCAGGCGGCGAGCGCTGAGGCTTCAACGGAGCAGCCCCGTCACAGGATGTTGCGTACCGAAGTCGGTGCCGAAGAGATCGCCGAAGTCGTTTCGCGTGCGACCGGTATCCCGGTTTCCAAGATGATGCAGGGCGAGCGTGACAAGTTGCTGACCATGGAAAACAAGCTGCATGAACGTGTGGTCGGCCAGGATGAAGCCGTGCGTCTGGTGTCGGATGCGATTCGCCGTTCACGTTCCGGCCTTTCCGATCCCAACCGGCCTTATGGTTCCTTCCTGTTCCTTGGCCCGACTGGTGTCGGCAAGACCGAGCTGTGCAAGTCGCTGGCGAATTTCCTGTTCGATAGCGAGGAACATCTGATCCGCATCGACATGAGCGAATTCATGGAGAAGCATTCGGTTGCCCGCCTAATCGGCGCGCCTCCGGGCTATGTGGGTTACGAGGAGGGCGGCTACCTGACCGAAGCCGTGCGCCGCAAGCCGTATAGCGTCATCCTGCTGGATGAGGTGGAGAAGGCGCACCCGGACGTGTTCAATGTGCTGCTACAGGTACTGGACGATGGTCGCCTGACCGATGGCCAGGGCCGTACCGTGGACTTCAAGAACACCGTCATCATCATGACCTCCAACCTTGGTTCACACATGATCCAGACCATGGCGGGTGACGATTACCAGGTCATCAAGCTGGCGGTGATGGGTGAGGTGAAGACCCACTTCCGTCCGGAGTTCATCAACCGTATCGACGAAGTGGTGGTGTTCCACGCACTGGGTGAAGCGCATGTGAAATCCATCGCCAGCATCCAGCTGAAGAACCTCTCGGCACGTCTGGCGCAGATGGAGATGACGCTGGAAGTCAGCGATGCCGCATTGGCCGAGATTGCCAACGCCGGCTTCGACCCGATCTATGGCGCAAGGCCGTTGAAGCGTGCGATCCAGTCCGAGATCGAGAACCCGCTGGCGAAGGAAATCCTCAACGGGAATTTTGTCGCCAAGGATACGGTCAAAGTGGATTACAAGGGCGGCAAGATGTTGTTCAGCAAGGCCTGAGCCGTGAATTAAAGGAGAGTGGAATGCGCAGACTGTTATTCGGATTGCTTGGCGGTTTTGCCGTGCTGGCATCAGGCTGCGCAACCACCGCCTATCAGGAACCGCAGATTCAGCGCATCTCGGCCGAAGAACTGGCGCAGCTGATGCCGCCGCCGGTCGCTACGCTCAGTCTGGAGGAGATCGTGACGATGTCCAAGGCGGGCGCAACTCCTGACACCATCATTGCCAGAATCAAGGAGACCAACTCCCAGTACGAACTGACACCATCGCAGGCCGTGGACCTGTCCCGGCAGGGCGTCAATGCCAAGGTGCTGGATTATATTCACAGTAGTCGTGAGCAGGTGTTGCGTGACAGCATGGCGGAAGAGATCAACAAGCGCGAACTGGAAAACCGCAAGGAACAGGATCGGCTGAAACGCGAATACCAGCTGCGCTATCAACCTTACTATCATCCCTGGTACGGCTACAGCTATTCGCCTTGGGGGCGCTACCGCTACTACGGTCCCGGTTATTACTGGTGGTAGGTAGTGGTTACCCTGAAACCTTACACAGAGGCCACAGAGCACACAAAGGCAAAGCGAACGGTGGCCCGAGAGACCAAAGTCATCACGACTGACTCTCTGGTTTTCTCTGTGATCTCTGTGCCTAACCGCGTTTTTCAGGCTTAATCAGGTTCCTGCGACAGATCCCGGTTCGCAGCCTGCCAGCGCATCTTCCTCGAGTAGGCATGTCTTGCCTGCAGACGCATATCGGTGAGGATGATCTCCAGCGTTTCCCCCAATACCATGACAATCCCCAGAATCGGGATCACCAGCATGAGGCCGGCGATGCCGGCAATCGCTTCGCCGACCAGGAACATCATCAGGGTCAGCAGCGGATGGATGCGCAGGCTCTTGCCGACAATCAGCGGCAGGAAAACCAGGTCATCCAGTGCGCGCAACATGATGAACAGGCCGATGATGCTGTAGACCAGCGGCAGGTTGCCGGGGAAGTCGGTGGCGACTACCATCATGACGATGGCGAAGCCGAGCAGCGGCCCGAGGTAGGGAATCCAGTTCAGCACCGCGACGATGATGCCGAGCAATAATGGCGAGTTCAGCCCCAGCAGCCAGAGGCCGCAAGCCATGATTAGCGTGTCCAGTACCGTGATCTTCATGAGGCCGACGAAATAGATGCGCGCGGTGCGATCGACTGCATGCATCAGGTACAGGGTCTTCTCGAAAAAGGCATTGGGCACGGCACCGCCCAGCATCTTGCGCAGACGTGCGTGATCCTTCAGCAGGAAAAAGGTGATGATCGGTGTCAGCAGCAGCGAGGGCAACCAGGCGGCAAAACTG
>PHCM01000270.1 GCA_002842255.1 Betaproteobacteria bacterium HGW-Betaproteobacteria-2
TCGCGCTTCAACACCGGCAGACAATAATGATGCGGCCGGATACCGCCAGCGAACATGGCATTGCGGTTCATCAACAGGTGATGCGCGGTTATTGTCGCCCCGATGTGAGCCGGTGCGGCACTGACGAAATCGGCGGCGTCTCTGGTCGTAATGTGCTCGAACACCACGCGCAAGGCAGGAAAGCGCTGCAACAGTGGGATCATGTTGCGTTCAATGAAGACTTTCTCGCGGTCGAATACATCCACATCCGCATCCGTCACCTCGGCATGCACCAGCAGCGGCATGCCGCATTTCTCCATGGCCTCCAGCGCCTGAACGCAATGCCCGAGGTTGGTCACGCCGGAATCCGAATTGGTGGTAGCACCGGCCGGGTAAAGCTTGATGCCGTGCACGATACCGCTTGCCTTGGCCCTGACGATGTCCTCGGCCGAGGTGTTATCGGTCAGGTACAAAGTCATCAGCGGCTCGAATCGCATGCCGGCAGGCAAGGCATCCAGTATGCGCTGGCGATAAGCCTCGGCCATTTCAGTCGTCGTCACCGGCGGCCGCAGATTGGGCATGACGATAGCCCGTGCAAACTGCCGGGCTGTATCAGGTAAAACCGCCTCCAGCGCCTCGCCGTCTCTCAAATGCAAATGCCAGTCGTCCGGGCGGGTGATGTTCAGGGTTTGTGTCATAGGCTGCCTTTAATTCTTCAGATTATCTTTAATTTTCAAGCCATATTCATAAAGTGCGTTTTTCTTCTCGCCGCTGATCTCCGCCGCCAATTTTACCGCCTGCTTGAGCGGCAACTCCGCCATCAACAACCTGAGCATGCGATCGACTTCAGGGGCGATCTCCGCCGACTCCGCTTCCAGCAGGGATTCAACCAGCAATACGAATTCTCCGCGCTGCTGATTGGGATCTGCCTGTAACCAGGCCACGGCCTCACCAAGACGGCAGCCATGGAAGGTCTCGAAAGTCTTGGTCAGCTCACGGGCGATCGTCAGCTTGCGCTCGCCGCCAAGCACCGCCGCCATATCCCCAACACTTTCCACTACTCGATGCGGCGCCTCATAAAAAACCAGCGTGGACTTTTGCGCTTTCAACGATTCGAGCATCTTGCGTCGCTGACTGCCGCTGGCCGGCAAAAATCCGATAAAACTGAAGCCATTCTGGCGTATGCCGGAAGCAGACAATGCCGCGATCCCCGCACTGGCACCGGGCACCGGCACTACGACAATTCCGGCCTGCCGCACGATATCGACCACCACTGCACCCGGGTCGCTGATCCCCGGCGTACCGGCATCCGTCACCAGCGCCACCGATTCGCCCGCACGCAAGCGTGCAAGCAGCTGCTCGGCCGATTGATGTTCGTTGTGCTCGTGTACGGCTACCAGTCTCTTACGAATAGCGTAGTGCGAAAGCAGACCCGAAGTATGGCGCGTGTCCTCCGCGGCAATCACATCGACCGCCTTCAGCACATCAAGGGCTCGCAACGTAATGTCCTGAAGGTTTCCAATCGGCGTGGCTACAACATATAATGTGCCGCTATGATTCAACGTCTATCGTCCTCTTTCTTCTGGTTGTTCTGCCTGCCATGCCTCATTTACCTCAGCGCCACTCAGGCTGTCGCAGCGGTCAGCAACACTCCTCCATCCACCGGCAACAAGGCTGAAGTCACTTTCTCCGAAGGCCTCAACTGCCTGAAACAGAACGATGTAGCCTGTGCAAAAATCGCGCTGTTGAGAATTCCGGCACAGGAGATCTATGCCAAGATACTCGAAGGTGCCATCGCCGCCGCCGAGAAGGACGCCGACAAGACCTTTCGCCTGCTGCTGCCCATACAGGTCAGCGGGGCTACCACCGATGCCTCACTGCTGCCCACAGCAGTTGCAAGTTTACACGCAAGCCTCGCCCTAGCCTATGACTGGCAGGCGGATCCGCTGCGCGCCCTGGAGCAGCGCATCCTCGCGGAAAGCCAGTGGCTGACCGCCAACGAAGTCGATGCCCAACAGCTCCGGCAGAACCAGCAGGCCATCTGGCAGTCATTGACCGCCCTCGACCGGTCGCAGCTGATCGAGATGCGCGGCGAAAGCTTCAACACCAGCATCCAGGGCTGGATAGACCTGGC
>PHCM01000271.1 GCA_002842255.1 Betaproteobacteria bacterium HGW-Betaproteobacteria-2
ACCATTCGGCCGGAACAGTTCATCAATTTCGGCGATACTTCCTTTAGCCCTTAACGACAGTTGTTCGCCAAAGTCGGTAATGCGCATGTGCCGGGTATTACGATAGAACAGCGGCTCGCCTATCGTGTTTTCAAGTTCCTTGATGGCCCGGGTCACGGCCTGTGGCGAAACGCCCAGGCGCACCGCTGCATCCTTGAAGCTGGGGCACTCCGCGGCCACACAGAAGATACGCATCATTTCCAGTCGGTTCAGCATCTGGCAATTATTCCATAAATTGGAATTCTAAAATAAATATATTTCCATTTATTGGATGTCATGAATTCAGCATACTTGCATGAGACTATTTCCCGTACCCCCGACAGTTCATGAGGACAACATGCTGACTTTAAATATCAATGGCCAGGAACGGCAACTGGATGTACCTGAAGACATGCCCATATTATGGGCCTTGCGAGATGTCGCGCAGATGACGGGCACCAAATTCGGCTGCGGCATGGCCCAATGCGGTGCCTGCACCGTGCACCTCGACGGCCAGCCGATACGCTCCTGCGTAACGCCGGTCGCGGCGGCCGTCGGCAAGAAGCTCACAACCATTGAGCAAATGAGCAATGATCCGGTCGGCCAGGCCGTGCAATCGGCGTGGCAGGAACTGGATGTCGTGCAATGCGGCTTCTGCCAGTCCGGACAGATCATGGCGGCAACCGCCCTGCTCGCCTCAAACAAGTCGCCGACCGATGCTGACATCGATGTCGCCATGAGCGGCAACATCTGCCGCTGCGGCACCTATCCACGTATCCGCGCCGCCATCCATCAAGCGGCTGAAAAACTAGCCTGAGGAATACTCCATGGAAATCAAGAACATCTCCAGACGCACCTTCCTCAAAGCCTCGGCATTCATTGCCGGTGGATTGGTGATCGCCTTCTCCATCCCGCATGCCAAGCGCTTCATGAGCAAGTCTCCGGCAGGTAGCGACGCGCAGAACTTCACCCCGAACGCCTTCCTGCATATCGGCAATGACGACACTATCACCGTGCTGCTGGCACACAGCGAGATGGGCCAAAGCATCTGGACCACTCTGCCCATGCTGATCGCCGAAGAACTGGACGTGGAACTGGAACGTATCCGCATCGAACATGCGCCGCCAGCACCGGTCTACGCACACACTGCCTATGGCCTGCAAATCACCGGCGGCTCGACTACCACCTGGTCCGAGTTCGACCGCTACCGTCAGGCCGGCGCCATGTCGCGCACCTTGCTGGTCATGGCTGCCGCGCAAAGATTGGGCGTACAACCCGGAGACTGCCGTACCGAGAACGGTGTGGTGGTGGTCGGCGACCAGCGTCTGACCTACGGCGAACTGGCAGACGACGCCGCCAAGTTGGAGGCGCCGGGCGAAGTCCCTTTACGCGACCCTAGTCAGTGGAAGATCATCGGCAAGGCCACCAAACGCCTCGACAGTCGCGAAAAGATCGACGGCAGCGCTATCTTCGGTCAGGACATCCAGTTCGAAGGCCTGAAAACTGCCGTCGTGGCACGCTCCCCGTATTTCAAGGGCAAGCTCAAATCATTCGATGACTCTGCCGCCAAGCAGATTGCCGGCGTAGTCAAGGTCGTCGAGGTACCGACCGGCGTCGCCGTTGTCGCCGACAACTTCTGGGCCGCCAAGCAGGGTCGCGATGCGCTGAAGATCGAATGGGACGCCGGCTCCAATGCCAATCTCGACAGCGAACAAATGTTCGCCGATTTTCGCCAGATGGCGAGCGGCAAAGGGGCCGTCGCCTCTGCCGCAGGCGAGCCTGATTCCGCATTCAATCAGGCCAGGAAGACCCTCACGGCCGAATATACCATGCCCTATCTGGCTCACTCACCGATGGAACCGCTCAACTGCACCGTGAAGATAGGCAAGGACAGCTGCGACATCTGGGCCGGCACCCAGGCACCCGGCCTTGAACAGGCCGCTGCCGCTGCCATCCTTGGCATGAAGCCGGAACAGGTCAATGTGCACACGCCTTTCCTCGGCGGTGGTTTCGGTCGTCGCGGCAACCCGGCCACCGACTTCGTCTCGGAGGCGACCCATGTCGCCAAAGCCGCTGGCATGCCGGTCAAGACTAT
>PHCM01000272.1 GCA_002842255.1 Betaproteobacteria bacterium HGW-Betaproteobacteria-2
ATCTGTGTGGAAAGCCGGGAGTGTCGGGAAGGCGGGCAGTGGCGAAGGGCGGGCAGTGGCGAAGGGCGGCACACCTTCCCGGGAGCGGGCGTTACCCGGCTCTACATCGCGGTATGCGATGCATGTCCGGGCGGCCTGATTCTTCAGGCGAAGGTATCGACCAGGCCGAGCCCGGCGCGTGTGGCCACGGTTGAAGTTGAAGGTTCTTCGGCAGCAAGTGCGCTATTGCCGGTGTCCTGACGCGCAGTTTGTTGCTGATGTTGCGTGAAGTCCTGAGCCATTTTGTCGCGCTGGTTGATGTTGGTCTGGCCCAGGTTGATGCCGGCTTCTTTCATCATTTCGCGCAAATTATCCATGCCGTCCTGCAAGGCCTGCCTGACTTCCTGCCGGTCGGAAAAGAAAGCGGTGTCGGCTTTGTCATTGTGAACATTGATGACGATCTGCAGCGGGCCCATTTCAGGCGGGTTCAGTGTCAGTGTTGCCGATTGCTGTGCAGCGCCGACCATCCACATCACGCGTTGTCCGATAGCCTGGGTCCAGCCTTCCTTGCCGGGGGGCGTCATGATCAGGCCGTTGTTGACCGGGTTGGTGCTGACCAGGTTGGCTGCTGCAGTTTGCGCGGCGGACACGGGCTGGTTCTGCAGCATGCCGGCGACTGGTTCTCGGTTTGCGGCTATCTTGCTCAGGCTTTCCGGCAGCATGTCGTCAAATTTCGCACTACCGGATATCAAGCCATTGAGCCGGTCAGTTTGCATGCGCGGATTCTCCGCAGCGATTGCCGGTTTTTCCGTGCCGTTTTTATCCATGCCGGTTTGCACTGGTTTTGTGTCGTCGCCCGTCTCGGCAATTATCGGTGTTTCTTTTCCTGTTGTCGGTGCCGGCGTGGCAGTAGAGCCGTCTGTTTTCAGCGCTGATGTATTGACCAAAGCCGGATCGGTCGATGCCGCTTCCGCATCCCCGGTTGCGGTCTGTTGAAGCTGTGCCAGCACATTGAGCGATGCCGGAATCAGTGTGCCATCCACTAAATTGATGTCATCTTCATTCTCAAGCACGGCTTTGGCCTGACCTGACTGTCCGGCATCCTTACGATGGGTTTCAGGCAGCGTCAACTTGCCTGAAAGGCCCTTTATTTTTCGTTGAATGAGGTCGGCAGCGGCTGCGTCCTTATCCACCATGGTTTTGTCTTCAGCAGTTTCACTTTTTTGCTGGGTTTGCTGACTTTGCTGGACCTGCTGGTTTTGCTGACTTTTCTGGGCCTGCTGCCGGGTTTCACTTTTTTGATGAATCTGGTGCGTCAGTTTTTGCTGAAATGAACCAACCTCGCCGGATTGGCCGGTGATGTTGCCGGATTTCTGGGCGCCCTGAGTGTGGGTTTTGGGCGCAGCATTCGAGGTATTCAGTAATGGCAGGTTTTGCATCATGGATTCCTTCTGGTTTCTCATATACTTTTGTTCGATTAGCGTGAATGCGTTTTTTTCATGCTCTGGCGCAGGGCGTGTTCATCCATCAATTTCTGGTCTTTTTTCAGTTCTGCGCGATGTGCCCTGGTTTCTGCCTGCGTGACGAGCACACCGTAAGAGAGTTTCTTGCGTTCGCACTCCTGCCAGTATTTCCGTTGATCGGCGACCTTTTGTCTGCAGGTCTCCACTACGGCCTGCTGACCGGTGATGGCTTGATTCAGTTTGGCCAGAAAGCCCTGAAAGTTCTGGTAGCTCTGGGCAAACAAGCCCTTCTGCGAGTTCTGGGCAAGCTGGTTGGTATAGTCGTTGCGGTAATCCAGCAGCATATTGAGATTCTTTTCGCTCTCTTTCAGCAGCTTGTTGGCGTTGCCCAATGCTTCCGCAGCCTGATTGGATTCCTTGATGGCGATCTCGATCAAGGTGTGAATGGCGCTGGATATCTGCTTTGTCATGTTTTTCTGCCCTTGTCTGGCTTTTTATCCGATTTGCTTTTATCTGATTCGCTCTTGTCTGGCTACTCAGGCTTCCAGCAACGTTGAAAGCTGCTGGATACTTTGATCGATGTCTGCCCGCTCATTGATATCCTGCTGCAGGAAAGCGGCAATTTCTTCGTGTTTGCCAATGGCGATATCGAGAACAGGGTCCGAACCG
>PHCM01000273.1 GCA_002842255.1 Betaproteobacteria bacterium HGW-Betaproteobacteria-2
GAGCGACCTGATTACCCGTATGGAGCCACATCATTTGTCCAATGGGTTTATCGTTGCCGAGAATGGATCTTACCTGGGTGTCGGCAGTGGTCATGCATTACTGCGTGCGATTACTCAGATGCAAATTGATGCGGCCCGTTACGCCAACCCTTTGACCATGTTGCCGGGAAACGTGCCTATCAACGAGCACATCGATCGGCTGATTGCTGCCGAGGTGAGTTTTGTTGCCTGTTATTTCGATCTCGATAATTTCAAGCCATTCAACGATGCCTACGGATTCCGCCGTGGCGACGAGGTGATTCAATTCGTTGGCGCATTATTGAGTCAGGAAATCGATCCCAACCTGGATTTTCTGGGTCATGTCGGCGGCGATGATTTTATCGTGGTGTTTCAGAGTGCCGATTGGGAAGTCCGCTGCCGACAGATGATGAGTAAATTCGAGGATATGGCGACAGGTTTTTATGACGAGGCTGACCGCCATCGTGGTGGAATACGATCCGAAGACCGGTCGGGCAACAGGGTCTTCTTTCCGATAGTCAGTATCTCTATCGGCGCGGCCAAGATAATGCCTTTCCTCTATGGAAGCCATCATGAGGTCTCAGCCGCGATGGTTTCGGCGAAAAAACAAGCCAAGCATATATTGGGCTGCAGCCTGTTTGTCGAGCGACGTATTCCTTGATTAACTGACGTTCCGGGGAGTCGGTTTGTCCGGTCTTTGCGCGATCAGTTGCGAGGCTACTGCGCTGATATAGGGTAGGGTCTGCAGGCTGAGCATGGCGACCCATAGCTGTGCATCCAGATTCTCCGCGCCGCGGTTGTAAAGCATGGCGACAGCGCACAGCACCAGCGCGATGAGCAACAGCAGTTCCTCGTGTACTGGTTCGAAGATGGTGAGCCGTCCGCCGGCACCTTTGCCCTTGGCTGTCGGCTTGAAGACACCATCTTTCTTGATGAGCCCCATGATGATGCCCTTGGCGATGGCGTGCGACAGCCCGAGGCTGGCGAGCGAAGCGCCGAAGATGTCTGCCCAGCTGCAGTTCATGGTGCGGCGGTAGAGTATCGGCCCCATGGCCGCCTTGATGGCAAGGAAGCAGAGGATGGGAAGCAGCATGATGGACATCGGCAGGCTGAATTCCTTGGGCAATGCCAGCATGGCGATGGTCCAGCCGATGGAGCCGAGCGTGAAGAACAGTTGCAGCGCATCACCGAGCCAGCCGAACCAACCGGTGAGGAAGTGATAGCGCTGGCCGAAGTTGAGCGGTGATTTGCCGAGCAGCATGGGCAGGTGGTGCTTGAGGATCTGCATGGCGCCGAACGCCCAGCGGAAGCGTTGCGACTTCAGCGCCTTGTAGTTGGCCGGCGTCAGGCCGCGGCCGAAGGTCTCGTCGACGTAGCGCAGGTCCATGCCTTTTTCCAGCAGGCGCAGGCCGAGCTCGGTGTCTTCGCAGATACACCATTCGGACCAGCCTCCGACATCCTGCAATGACTGCCGGCGCACCAGCGTCATGGTGCCGTGCTGGATCAGCGCATTGCGTTCGTGTCTGTGGTGCATGCCGGTGCGGAAGAAGCCCTCGAACTCCCAGTTGCACATGCGGCGGAAGAAGTTGTTCTCCCAGTCACGGTGCGCTTGTGGTGCCTGCACCACGGCGACCTGTTCCTCGGCGAAATGAGGCACCAGCACGGCCAGCCAGTCCGATGTCACGACATAGTCTGCATCGACCACGCCGATCACTTCGGCACGTGGGTCGGTCTCGCGCAGCGCGAAATTCAGCGCGCCGGCCTTGAAACCCGGCCATTGCGGCAGATGGTAGAAGCGGAAATTGTCTGGCAGGCTTGCCATATAGGCTTCCACCGGCTTCCATAACGTTTCGTCCTTCGTGTTGTTATCGACGACGATGACTTCAAAATTGCTGTATTCAAGTTTTGCCAGGCTCTCGATGGTGGCGATGACCATGGCCGGCGGCTCGTTATAGCAGGCCAGGTGCACGGAGACGAACTTCTCCTGCGCCGCCGGTACAGGCTCGGCGCGCCGGTAGAAGCGCCGCCAGCCGCCCTTGAACATGACCTCGCTGAACTCGACGCCATAGATCATCAGCACCGCCGAT
>PHCM01000008.1 GCA_002842255.1 Betaproteobacteria bacterium HGW-Betaproteobacteria-2
GGCCTCCTCTTGCGGGCTTTCAGCGGCGGGGGCTATCAGTCTGTCGGTTTCTATCATCGCCTGATTCCTAAGTCTTGGAGAGCGATTTCAGCGCTTGTTTGATACCGTCGGACACATTGACATCGGCAGGCAACTGTTTGACGGCAGCCAATGCTTCGCGCTCGTTATAGCCCAATGCCAACAGCGCATTCAGCACATCGCTGCTGGCGGACTTGACCTGCCCGCCCTGTGATATGGACATACCATCAATGGAGAACTTGCCCTTAAGTTCGAGCAACAGTCTTTCTGCAGTTTTTTTGCCAACACCGGGCACCCGTGTCAGCAAGGCCGTATCCTGCAGGGCAACCGCCTGCACCAGATCATCGACGGAAAGGCCGCTCAGAATGGATAGCGCGGACTTGGCACCCACGCCGTTGACCTTGAGCAACTGCCTGAATGTCAGTCGCTCACGATCGCTACCGAAACCATAAAGTAGCTGCGCATCTTCCCGCACAATGAATTGGGTCAGCAGCACGACTTTTTCGCCCACAGCCGGCAAGTTATAGAAGGTACTCATCGGCACCTCACACTCATAGCCGACGCCATTGACGTCTATCAGCACCAATGGTGGCGTTTTTTCCAGCAGAACACCGTTCAGGCGACCGATCATGGGAGCTTTCTCGAAGATGAAATTGGTGAATTCGGGGCAATGGAGCAGACGTTGTAAGTAATCGCTGACATGCGCTTATATTAGCCTACCGCCGCGCACACGAAAACCTGCCGTCGCCAATTTTCCCAAGCCCTGACCACCATGCGCATGGCAGATGGCGCAAGCCAGCGCATCAGCGGAATCCGGACTCGGCGTGGCCGGCAGTTTCAGCAGACGCTTGACCATCTCCTGCACCTGCTCCTTGGCCGCATGACCGTTGCCGACCACAGACTGCTTGACTTGCAGCGCCGTGTATTCGGCAACCGTAAGATTACGGATAACGGCTGCGCTAATGGCGGCCCCGCGAGCCTGACCGAGCAGCAGCGTGGACTGCGGATTGACGTTGACAAAGACCTTCTCGACGGCGACCTGCTGCGGCGCATAGGTATCAATCACTTCAAACAGACTGTCCAGTATGATTTTCAACCGGCTAGGCAGGTCTTCGATATCCGCACCCTTGCCGGTCGTGGTCTTGATCGTGCCGCTGGCGACATAAAGCAGTTTTTCGCCGGCCTTTTCGATGACCCCGAAGCCTGTCTGACGCAGGCCCGGGTCAATGCCAAGAATGCGGATTGCGGTCACTCTTCTATGACGGCCGAGGTATAAACTTCCTGCACATCATCGAGGTCGTCCAGCGCATCCAGCAGCTTCTGCATCTTGACTGCATCGTCGCCGGTAAAGACCGTGTCTGTAGCAGCGCGCATGGTGACTTCGCCATGCGCAGGCTTGAGACCTGCAGCCTCAAGCGCATCTTTCACTGCCTGATAATCGTTAGGCTGGGTGATGACTTCGATGCTGCCGTCATCTTCATCGGTGACGATATCTTCCGCACCAGCTTCCAGAGCGACTTCCATCACTTGATCTTCATTCGCGCCAGGCTCAAACAGAATTACGCCACAGTGCTTGAACATGAAAGCAACCGAACCGTCAGTACCGAGATTGCCGCCAAATTTGCTGAATGCATGACGCACATCGGCGACCGTGCGCTGTTTGTTGTCGGTCAGGCAATCGACCATGACGGCAGCGCCGCCAATGCCATAGCCTTCGTAACGGATTTCCTCGTAATTGACGCCTTCGAGCGTACCGGAGCCGCGCTTGATGGCGTTTTCGATATTGTCTTTCGGCATGGATTCGCTTTTGGCCTTATCCACCGCCATTCGCAATCTCGGATTGGTCGCTACATCACCGCCGCCCATGCGGGCCGCCACTGTGATTTCCTTGATTAATCGTGTGAAGATTTTGCCGCGCTTCGCATCCTGACGACCCTTGCGATGCTGAATATTGGCCCACTTGGAATGTCCTGCCATTTTTTACCCTGATAACTATCTAAAATACGCGTGATTTTAGCATATCAGGACGGCATCATTCCTGCGCCATCGCCGGATCGATTTTCTGATGTTGCCTCATGCCGCGGATCGAGATAATCACGAGCGAGGCTAATATGAAAAGTATGCCCCACAACTCCCCATGGCTGGGCTGCTCATGCAGTTCCCACCAGGCTGCCAGCACACCGATAACAGGCGCCAGCAGGGTGACCATGCTGGCCACACCCGCCTCCAGCCGTTGCAAGGCATAAAGCCAGAGCAACCAGGCCAGCGCATTGCAGAAGACGGCGTTATAAACGACAGCGCCAATGAAGTAGGGCGTCCAGTCGATGGACGGTGCCGGCACAATGAAGGCCGCCACGACGATCGGCAGCGAACCGAACAGCATCTGCCATGCAGTCAGTGAGAGCAGATCCAGTTCCGGCGTACGCTGATGCAGTTTTTTTGCCAGCATCACAGCCAGCGCCCAGCTGATGCCGGCAAGCACGGCCAAGACCATGCTGAACAGATCGGTGCCGAGATGCAGCGGATCGAGGATGAACAATATGCCCATGACCGAAAGCAGGGCTGCCAGCCACTGGCTACCCTGTATCTTCTCGCCCAACAGCGGCCAGGCCATGATCATGACCCAGAATGGCATGGTATAGGTCAGCACCGCCGTCTTGCCGGCACCACCTTCCACCAGCGCCCAGATGATGAGGCCGGTAAAACCACTGGTCTGCAGCAAGCCCAGCACGATGAGGGTCGGAATCTCCTTCGGGCGGATCGGTCTGCGCAAAATCATAATCAGTGTCAGCAGGCAGATGGCCCCCAGCAGATTGCGCAGAGCCCCGAACTGAAAAGGCCCTGCATCCACCAGCGCATTTTTCATCACCACCCAGTTGTATCCCCAGAGCACGGAGAGCAGCAAGAGCGCCGCTACTGCACGAAACTTGTTTGAGGACCAAGGCATGGCAAATCCTTTAGTTGATTGAGCTTAATTCCAGATGTGTGTCAGTGCCTTCCAGCTGCCATCGGCCTGACGTCTGTACAGTACATGCAGATTGCCGCTGAATGTCTGGCGCTGGCCTTCTGCATTGACAACTGCCGCACTCCAGAGGCCGCGCTGAAACGCCAGATTACCATCAACCCCTGCTTCCAGCATTTCGATTTTGTGGTCGATGATGCCTTGCGCAATGGTGCTGGTCCAGAAATCCAGAATCGCAGCCGCGCCTGAAACCTGCGCAGCCCCGGCAGGCAGGACGGTCGCATCGTTGTCATACAGTGCCGCTACTTGAGCAGGCTGCTTGCTGTTGAATGCGGCATCCCAACGCGTGTTGATTTCGAGAATGATGGCTTTGATTTCCTGGTTTTGCATTTAAAACTCCTTGGTTATGGTTAATTTAATAATTAGTCACCTAATTACCTAGGTAAAAAAATTCGGCCTTATCGATTGAAGGCCTCTATGCCGCTGCCTATCAGATTCAATATTGCGTGCAAACGTTCACGGTCATTCTCATCCAGACCGGCCATGCAATCGTGCACACGTCTGTAATAGTCCGGCATCACCTCATCTAGTCTGGACTGGCCGGCGGCAGTCAGTCTGACTGAAACGCTGCGTCTGTCGCGCGAATCCAGCAGACGTTCGACCAGACCGTCACGCTCAAGACCGTCGATCAGGCCGGTCATGGTGGCACGTGTCACGCCTGCCTTATCCGCCAGCGCTGAAGGCGTCGATGTCAGGTTTTCTTCCCGCATCAACAATATCAGCACCCACCAGCGCCCCTGCAACAGGCCATGACGACTGAGACACGCGTCTAGGGCAACTGACAGATCGGTCGCCAGCCGCAACAGATGCAGGAACACGGAAACCGCGCTGATATCCGCTTGCGGATAGCGCTGCGCGAATTTCTTCAGCGTCTCTTTGGTTGGAAGGTCACGAAGTTGCAACATGATTAGTCACATTATAGTTAGCTAGCTAATTATGTCAATAAACATGAATTTTAGTCGCTGTTAAAACAGGTGTATATTTTCAACAAGCACTGCCATAAAAAGACACAAAACGGAGGAGCATATGAAAACCGTTAGACAACTGCTTGACGCCAAGGGCTATGAGACGCTTTCTGTTACACCCGAGACCAATGTTTTCGATGCCTTGACGATCATGGCGGAGAAACATATCGGTGCACTGGTCGTGCTTGATGACAGCGGCCACCTCGCCGGCATTTTTTCAGAGCGTGATTACGCCCGCGAAGTTGCGCTGAAAGGCAAGACCTCCAGGATGACCAAGATTTCCGAGGTGATGTCGACCAAGGTCATCACCGTTACCCCGGACCAATTGACAGATAAATGCATGGAGCTGATGTCAGGCAAACGCATCCGTCACTTGCCTGTCGTTGAAAATGACCGGGTGATCGGCATACTTTCCATCGGCGACCTGGTGAAGGAAACCATTGCCTATCAGCAATTTCTGATTCAGCAACTGGAAAGCTACATTCAAGGGCAATAATTCAGACCATAACAAAAATAGACCCGACCAAGTGATCGTTTGCGGCTTCAGGCAAAGCCAGAACGACTGCTTGATCGGGTATCCACTTACAAATAGCGCGCCACCATGGCGTTATGGAAATTCCCGGCTGCCATCGGCAAACGGACAAAGATACCGCTACCGGCCGCCTCGCTTACCGGCTGGCCTTTCTTGTCAAACAGCGAATCCACCACAATCTCGCGATTGCCTTCCGGCTGAATGATCTGCAAACGGTCACCCAGCGCGAAGCGGTTTTTGACTGCGATGTCGGCCAAACCGTGTTCGGCATCATAGCCAATGATATCGCCGACATAGAGACTGAGGTTGGACTTTGAGTGGCCTTGCATGTAATTCTGATGGTCTATCGTATGGTGTCGCTGATAGAAACCGTCGGTATATCCACGGTTGGCCAGATTCTCCAGTTCACCGAGCAAACTGAGGTCAAACGGCCGGCCAGCCAGCACATCATCCACCGCCTTGCGGTAAGTCTGGCAGGTGCGCGCCACATAATAGCGCGACTTGGTACGACCCTCAATCTTCAACGAATCGACACCAATCTTCATCAAACGCTCCACATGCTCGATCGCCCGCAGATCCTTGCTGTTCATGATGTAGGTGCCGTGCTCGTCCTCCATGATCGGCAGCAATTCGCCCGGGCGGCCTTTTTCCTCAATCAGGTAAACCTTGTCCGCCTCGGGGTGACGCACCATGCTGCCGCATTCCGACAGGCTGGATTTTTCCATCTCGGCTTTGAAATCGAACTCATTGAGACGAATGACGCCGGCAGGGTCCTCCGATGCATCGTGCACTTTGTAATCCCAGCGGCAGGAGTTGGTGCAGCTACCCTGATTCGGGTCGCGGTGATTGAAGTATCCGGACAACAGGCAACGGCCGGAATAGGCGATACACAAGGCGCCATGGACAAAGACTTCCAGTTCCATATCCGGGCACTGCTGGCGGATCTCCTCGATTTCGTCCAGGGACAGTTCGCGCGACAGGATGACGCGCGACAGACCGAGATGCTGCCAGAACTTTACTGTAGCGTAATTGACGGTATTGGCTTGCACTGAAAGGTGCACCGGCATCTCCGGCCATTTCTCCCGCACCATCATGATAAGACCGGGATCCGACATGATAAGCGCGTCAGGCTGCATGGCGATTACCGGCTCCATATCGGCCATATAGGTCTTGACCTTGCTGTTGTGCGGCGCGATGTTGCTCGCCACAAAGAATTTTTTGCCGCGCTGATGCGCCTCACTGATGCCTTCCGCCAGCTCGACCATGCCGAAGCCATTGTTGCGCACACGCAGACTGTAGCGCGGCTGGCCGGCATAGACAGCATCGGCGCCATAATCAAACGCCGTACGCATACGATCCAGATCCCCTGCCGGGGCGAGTAATTCGGGTATTTTCATCACTATCTATTCACCAATAATCTTCACCAGCACGCGCTTCTTGCGGCGGCCGTCGAACTCACCGTAGAAAATCTGTTCCCACGGACCGAAATCCAGCCGGCCGTTGCTAATAGCCACAACCACTTCGCGGCCCATGACCTGCCGCTTCATGTGCGCATCGGCATTATCCTCACCGGTGCGGTTATGGTGATAGCCGCTCACCGGCTCATGCGGAGCCAGCTTTTCCAGCCAGACGCCGTAATCGTGATGCAGACCGGATTCATCGTCGTTGATGAACACGCTGGCTGTGATGTGCATGGCATTGACCAGCACAAAACCTTCCTTGACACCGGATTCATGCAGACACTGCTCCACTTCGCCGGTAATGTTGATGAAGGCCATGCGGGCCGGTGCATTGAACCAGAGTTCCTTGCGATAGCTTTTCATGCTGCCGATTTCTCCAAAGGATTTCGAATGTCGTTTTAATAGAATAACTTGGATTATACCGCGCCTCGGCGGGCGGTTGTCCTAAAGCAAAAGCACTGCGTATAATCGACCGGAAAGGGGAGACAGATGGCGGCAGCAAGTTTTCACATCGAACTGGACCAACAGGGCCGCCCGCACATACGGCTGCTCGGCCAATGGTCGCTACGTTCACTGGAAAACGATTTCGCCGCCCTGAAAACCTCACTGGCACCCTATTTCTCCGACCCCTTTACCAGCTGGGACCTGCAACAGGTCGAACAACTCGACACGGCCGCCGCCGCCGTACTGTGGGCAGGCTGGGGTGCGAAGATCGACAACCGCATCAGCCTGACCGACGAACAGCGCGAAATCTTTGACATGCTGGGCAGGCTCGACATTTCAATCCGAGTGCGCAAGCAGCCGGACCTGATCGGGCCGGTTGCCAACCTCGGCAAAATGGCATTCGAATTCATGGCGCACCTGCGCGACTTCATACAACTGCTCGGTTTGCTGTTCATGGAAATCCTCTATGTCCTGCGACGGCCAAGGGAATTTCCGCTACGCGAGTTCAGCGCCAATATCTACAAGAGCGGGGTCACCGCGCTGCCCATCAGCGCCCTGCTCGGCTTCATGATCGGCATCGCGCTGGGCTACCTGATGTCCAAACAACTGCGCGCCTTCGGCGCCGATATTTTCATCGTCAACATCCTTGGCCTCGGCATCATCCGCGAACTGGGTCCGATGCTGATGGCGGTGCTGGTTGCCGGCCGTTCCGGCTCGGCCATGACGGCGCAGATCGGCGTCATGCGCGTCACCGAGGAGATCGACGCGCTGACCACCATGGGCATCTCGCGCATATTGCGCGTGGTGCTACCCAAGGTGCTGGGACTCACTTTTGTCGCACCGTTCCTCGTATTATGGACTTCGGCCTGGAGCCTGCTGGGTGGCGCAATGTCGGCCAATATCGAGCTGGGCATCAGTTTCCACTTCTTTTTCGAATATCTACCGACCGTGGTGCAACCGGTCAATCTGACTTTGAGCCTGATCAAGGGTCTGCTGTTCGGCTTTGTCGTCACCCTGATTGCCTGCCATTTCGGCCTGCGCGTCAAACCCAACACAGAGAGCCTGAGCATGAGCACCACCAGTTCGGTGGTCACTGCCATCACCGCCGTCATTCTGATCGACGCGCAGTTCGCCATCCTGACCCGAGGTATCGGCATATGAGCACACCCGCATCCGACCGCGACAACATCGTCTGCGAGGCTCGCCAGGTATGGACCGTGTTCGACGATAATGTGGTACATGAAAATCTGAATCTGCAGGTGCGCGCCGGGCAGATCGTCGCGCTGGTCGGCGGTTCAGGCAGCGGCAAAACCACTCTGCTGCGCCACATCGTCGGGCTGACGGTGCCAACCAGGGGAGAAATCTTCCTGTTCGGCGAAAACCTGAATGAGGTCGACCGCCTCAAGCAGCAACGGCTGATGAACCGTCTCGGCATGCTGTTCCAGCAGGGCGCCCTGTTCTCCGCGCTCTCCGTCTATGACAACATTGCCTTCCCCTTGCGCGAACTCAAACAGTTTGACGAGGAAACCATCTGCCGACTGGTCATGCACAAACTGTCATTGGTTGAACTGGAACCCAAGCACGGCCTGCTGCTACCGGCACAATTGTCCGGCGGCATGATCAAGCGCGTCGGCCTTGCGCGGGCACTGGCGCTGGAGCCGGAACTACTGGTGCTGGACGAGCCGACCGCCGGGCTGGACCCGGACCGCAGCAAAAAATTTATCGAGTTGATCAAGCAGCTGAAACACACTCTTGGCCTCACTGTGCTGTTCGTCACGCACGATCTCGACACGCTGGCACAGATGGCAGATCGCGTCGCGGTACTGGCCGACAAGCGGATCGTCGCTGACTGCGCGCTAAGCGAACTGGGCACGATCGACCATCCCTTCGTCAATAATTTCTTCCACGATATCAGCGCGCGCATGGAAAGGGCACAATAGACACATGGAAAATCGCACCTACGCTATCGCTGTCGGACTTTTTACATTGCTGCTCGGCCTCGCCCTGCTGCTTTCCTTTTGGTGGCTGAGTGGCGACCACAGGCAGAATGCCAACTACACCGTCGTCTCCAGCCTGCCGGTCACCGGACTCAGCGTCGAATCGACCGTGAGGTACCGCGGCGTCAATGTCGGCAAGGTGACCAGCATCCATCTGGATCAAACGGCCAGAAACGTCATCCGCATCGAAATCCGCGTCATCGACGAACTTCACCTGAGCGAGCAGAGTCACGCCGAACTGCGCATGCAGGGGGTGACCGGACTTGCCTTCATCGATCTCGACGATACGGATGACAGCAGTGTGCCCTTGTTGGCCGAGGGCGGGGAGATCCCGCTTCGGCCTTCGATGATGGACAAACTGCTGGCTGACGGCCCGCAACTCGTGACGCAGATCGAAACGCTACTGGAAAGTAGTAACGCTCTGGCCAACACGGCCAATCAACTCTTGAATAGCGTGGATCACGAAAAGCTCCATCAAACGCTGACCAATCTTGAACTTGCCTCCAGAAAGCTGGAACCGTTATTGAACACCGCATCGACCACTTTTGAGCGCATGGGCAACATGGCTTCCGAACAGAACCAGGTCATGCTGAGCGAAACACTGAGCAGCATGCAAAAGACTGCCGATGCAGCGCATCCTCTGCTAAATGAACTGAACGAAACCGCCAGGGAGTTCCGCAGCATGGCGCAGGAAATTGGAAAGGACAGCCGGCAGCTGAGTCATACGCTCAATGATGAAACATTGCCGCGCATACACGAACTGACAAGCCACATGAACCGCGACCTGACACAGTTCAGCGAGCTGCTCGATAATCTGGAGCAGCATCCGCAAAGCCTGTTGCTTGGCAAGCCGCCTGCCAGACCAGGGCCCGGCGAAAACGGTTTTCAGTCCGACATGAACCCCTGAGAGGCCAACGATATGCGTTATCTTCTGTACATCAGCCTGGTCAGCCTGCTGACCGCCTGCCTTGGAACAAACCGGTCAGGCCCGGAAAGTGCAATCTACGACTTTGGTCTGGAAAACGAACCGGACATGATTGACACTCAGGTAGACATCGGCCGCATCACGGCGGTCGACGCGGTTGACCACCGACGAATGCGTTACCGCCTCGATTACCAGAATCCTGCGCAAGTCCATAGCTACGCGCAAAGTCGCTGGTCCAGTTCGCCGGCAGCACTGCTTGAATCCAAGGTTCGCAGCATGACGAATGCAGCAAAGCAGGGACGGTGTGCCATTCATCTGGAAATCGAAGCATTCGATCAGGTATTCGCCAGTCCGGACGCCAGTAGCGGGGTCGTCAGCCTGCATGCCACACTCTACGCAAAACAGCCGCGCCGCAACCTTTACAGCCACACGATACAAACCAGCGCTGCCGCACCCAGTGCGGACAGCAAGGGCGGTGTTGCCGCACTGGATAATGCCAGCAGTCAGGCGATCCGGCAGATTCTGCAATGGGCGGACGAGACTGCCGCCAGAACGCCGGAATGCGCATCATAATCAATCCATGCCAGCAAATTCATACAAAAAACTGATTGCTATCTTGCTTCGGGAGATTAAGATAGAGCAGTAAGCCTGTCTTACAGAAGGTTGCAATCAGGAGATTGCGATCAGGAGACTCTCATGGACAACAAATATGGTTTGGGTAGCACGCGCGTCGCGCAAGAGCATCACGAGACACATGCCAAGTCCACGGCCAGTCCTGCACGCGCCTGCCGTTTCTGCGGACACGACCACCTGACCCTGTGCAAAACCATGCAAGACCACAGGTGCGACCATTGCGGCGAATGGCAGAACGATGCTTACGGTTACTCAACCGGACGTAGCGCAGACTACTGATTTACTGCCCCTTGATTGCGAATTGATTTAATCGATATTGATGCAGTGGTATTTGTACTTGCTGGAATGTGAAGGCGGCAGCTACTACGCCGGCATCACGACAAATCTGGAGGCGCGCTTTCGCGCACACCAATCCGGACTCGGGGCAAAATACACGCGCGCCAACCCTCCGCTACGCATACTCGCTTCCAGAACCTATCCCGACCGCTCGACTGCCTCGGTAGCCGAGGCACAATTGAAGAAAATCCGGCGCGAAAAAAAGCTGGATTTCTTTGATGAAATCCAGCTTCCTGTTGACGGCTAGAGTCGCTTAACAGCCTTTGTATTGCTTGGCCTTGCATTCATTGGCCATCGTTCTGGTCTGCTGGCGCTGCTCTTCCGTCATCTTGCTGCCATTGAAATTGGCCACCTTGGTCTTGCTGACGATACGCTTGCCCACGTCCGGATTCTCGATCGAGACCAGCACCCACATGGTGCCGCGCACCAGGTCCTCTTCCACACCCAGTCCACGGGTATACATATTGCCCAGGTTGAACTGCGCTTCAGCGTTACCTTGTTCGGCGGCTTTCAGGTACCACTTCACCGCCTCTTCAAGGTTTTGCTCGAGAATATCACCACGGAAATAGAGGATGCCGACATTCAATTGCGCCTTGGCATGGCCCTGTTCCGCCGCCTTCAGATACCAGTTGGCAGCTTCACGGTAATCCTCGGTCGGAATATCGCGATTGAAATGCATGGCGCCGATGCTGTACTGCGCATCGACATAACCCTGCTCGGCCGCCTTGCGATGCCACTTCGCCGCCTGTTCGTAACTTTGCTCGACGCCCATGCCGCGGTAATAGAGGATACCCAGTTCGTACTGGGCGGTCACATCGCCTTGCTCAGCCAATGGCTCGTAAATGCTTGCGGCAGTTTTGAAATCAGCGAGTTTGGCAGCCGCCTTGGCATCATCCAGGGTAGCGGCATTCAGGGGTTGCACCAGCGCCAACAACAGGGCCAGGCTGGAAAATGTCAGGGTCAGGGTTTTCAAGGGAGTCCTATCTGCAAACGGTTTGGTTGAAATTTCTTTGGTGCTGGTGATAGGAATCGAACCTACGACCTACGCGTTACGAGTGCGTTGCTCTACCAACTGAGCTACACCAGCACGTTAAAAGTAAGCGATTATAGAAGCTAGATTCGCCTGCGGCAAACCGGACTTGCCGATTCGATCGAAGTCGGATATCGATTTCTAATGTTTATCCGGCTGTACAGCCAGACCTGTGACCATACGCACGACAAAATAGACCAGCGCGGAAAGCATTCGTTTCAAATAATTGCCGCGTATCCAGTCTTCCACACGGATTTCATGTGCGCCATCGACAATTAAGCGCTCGATATCGGACCTCAGCTCTTGCGCGAAGGGTTTGTTTAGCACGACGATGTTGGCTTCACGGGAAAGCAGCAGACTGAACGTATCGATATTGGAAGAACCGACCGTGGCCCATTCATGGTCAATGACGGCCACCTTGCTGTGCATGAAGCTCTTGCGATATTCGTAGAGTTGGATGCCTGCCTCCAGAAAATCGGAATAGAAGTAATGCGTGGCAAACATGAGGAAATACTCTTTCTTGCCCTGTAGCAGCAGCCGCACACGCACACCCCGTTTGGCCGCTGCGATCAGTGCCTTGCGGAAATTCAGGCCCGGAACGAAATAGGCATTGGCGATCAGGATCTCGGTTTTTGCACGCTGGATGGCGGACAGATAACTCTGCTCGATATCGCGCCGATGGAACAGATTGTCGCGCACGACAAATGCGGCTTTCATGTTGCCAGCCGTCGCTGGTCCGATTCCAGGCAAGGTTCTGGCATCCACCCGTCGCAGATGTGACCAGGCAATACGCCGCCATAGCCTGCGTGCACTGGTGCGTATCTGCGGCAGCAACTCGCCCTCTATCCTCACGGCATAATCGATACGCGGTGGATCGTGATTCGGCACATTGAAATCGTCGATAATATTGATACCGCCGACAAAGGCCACCTTGCCATCGACCACGACCAGTTTGCGGTGCAATCGTCTGAGCCGGCTGCGCTTGAGTGTCCACGGTGATATCTTGGGCCGGTAAACCATCAGATTGACCCCGGCCTGCTGCAGCTCCTTGACGTAAGCAGCCGGCATGTCCTTGCAGCCGAATCCATCCAGCAGCACATACACATGCACACCACGGCTGGCTGCACGCTTCAACGCTTCGCCTATGCGCAAGCCAGTGGCATCGGTCTCATAAATGTAGGTTTCCAGATAGATTTCATAACGCGCCTCATTAATCGCCGCCTCCAGCGCCGGAAAATATTCCGCGCCATTTCGCAACAACTCGACCTGATTGGCGTCGGTAAAATGGGTCATCGCTTGACGAGTGTGGCGCTCAGAGCGGCATGATCGGATACCTGCGCGAATCTCGGCCCGGCATGCACCTGCACATGCTGCACATTGAAACCGCGCTCATAAATGCGGTCCAGCCGGAAGAAAGGCAACACGGATGGGAAACTGCGCGCCGCCTTGCCCTGATGGTGCTCGAATACTTCGCGCAGATGCAGCCCTTCAGTCAGGATTCTGCCGGCGCTCATGCCCCAGTCATTGAAGTCCCCGGCGATGATCAGCGGTGCTTCCAGTGGTACGGCGACATCGATCCGTTCGCGCAACAGATGCACCTGCTTGCGGCGCCAGCTGGCAAACAAGCCCAGATGCACACAGATGCAATGCAGCGGCTCCTGCCAGCCGGGAACCGCAACTTCGGCGTGTAACATGCCGCGTTGCTCGGTGTGATGCGCCGATATATCTATATTTTCGGTCTTGATGATGGGAAATTTGGACAACAGGACATTGCCGTGATGACCGGCCGGATAGACCGAATTCTTGCCATAGGCATAATCAGACCAGACCGAGTCGGCCAGGAACTCAGCCTGCCCCTCCATTGGCCAGTGCTTGAAACGCCGGCTACGCGTCTGATGCACATCCTGCACCTCCTGCAAAAAGACGATGTCCGCATGCAGTTGGCGTATCAGGTCGCGCTGGTCATGTAAGGCAAAACGGGCGTTGAAACTGGTCACGCCCTTGTGGATGTTGAATGTGGCAATGCGCAGGGTGCTGTGCATACGCAGTCAGACTAGATCAGGATGTAGCCAGCATACGGTCCAGCGCCAGCTTGGCGAGTTTTGCCTCGGCCTCCGGCACCTTGATCTGATTGACGACATTGCCGGCAGCCAGATTCTCCAGCGTCCAGGCCAGATGTTGCGGGTCAATGCGCGCCATGGTCGAGCACTCGCAGATCACATGCGACATGAATTGCACCAGCTTGCCCTGCGGTTTCATCTGTTCCGCCAGACGGTTGACCAGGTTCAATTCGGTGCCCACCAGCCACTTGGTGCCGGCTGGCGCTTCGCTGACCGTCTTCAGGATATATTCGGTGGAGCCGACATAATCGGAGTTGAGACAGACCTCGAACGGCGATTCCGGATGCGAGATGACAAAGCCGTCCGGATGCTCGGCGCGGAAGCGCGTGATGTTCTGCTCGCGGAACATCTGGTGCACGGCGCAGTGTCCTTTCCACAGCAAAATCTTCGCGTTTTTGATCTGCTCTTCCGTCAACCCGCCCATCGGCTGGTCCGGATCCCACACCGGCATCTGTTCCAGCGGGATGCCCATCTTGTAACCGCTCCAGCGGCCGAGGTTCTGGTCCGGGAAGAACAGCACTTTTTCGCGCTGGGCGAAGGCCCATTCGATGATCTTGGGCGCATTGGTCGAGGTGCAGACGATGCCGCCGTGCTCGCCGCAAAAGGCTTTGAGATCGGCTGCAGAATTGATGTAGGTCACAGGTGTGATGGTCGCATCGAAATCCAGCACCTTGGACAGCTCGCGGCGCGAACGCTCGACCTTGGCCAGATTCGCCATATCGGCCATGGAGCATCCGGCAGA